>DAIOVT010000246.1:4986-6261 GCA_036758885.1 Kineosporiaceae bacterium | reverse complement strand
GTCGACCGAACTGCGCGCCCCGACCGCCGACTCGGCACCGGCCGAGGCGACCACCTCGAGCAGCGCCGCGGGCCGGTCGGTGTCGCCCTTGAGATAGCCCAGGTTCTGGGCGAACTCGAACAGCAGCCGGTCGTGCCAGGCCTCCGGCACGTCGACACGGGTGACCGCGGTGTTCTCACCGGGCACCGCCCGGCACCACATCGGCACGGCGACGGTTCCGGGACGGGTGGTCACCGCGTACCTCGCCCCGGCCGGCACCCAGAGCAGTTCGCCACCGCCGACGGTGTGCCCGGCGCCGTCGACGTCCACCCGCGCCGAGCCGCTCATCACCCAGAGCATCAGTGGTTCCCGGGCGACGAGGTCGCCGGTGACACAACCGGGCAGGTCACAGCTCAGCGGTAACAAGATGGCGCCCTCAGCACACTCGGCGAAGTTAGGTGAGGCTAGCCTCTCATTGCCGCGGGCCGATATGTCCCGCCACCACTGTCCAAGAACGCCGATCTCGTTCCGGGAGAGCACCTCGCATGCGCCGCCGCTCCGTCCACCTGCTCGTGACCGCCCTGCTGGCCGCCGCCGTCACACTCACCGCCTGCTCCGGATCCACCGACCCGACGAGCGAGACCTCCGGGTCCGGCGCCGCGGCCGGAAGCTGGCCACTGTCGGTCGAGCACGCCGCCGGCACCACCGAGATACCGGCCCAGCCGAAGCGCATCGTCTCCACCTCGCCGTCGCTGACCGGCAGCCTGCTGGCGATCGAGGCCCCGCTGGTCGGCAGCGCCGCGGCCACCACCTCGGGCCTGACCGACTCGAGCGGCTTCTTCACCCAGTGGGCCCAGGTCGCCCACGACCGCAAGGTGGAGGTGGCCTACCCGAACCTCGAGCTGAACCTCGACGCGGTCGACGCCCTGCAACCCGATCTGATCATCGGTCCGGTCAACGGCGGTGACGCCACCAAGGACGCCTATGCCCAGCTCAGTGAGATCGCACCGACGGTGCTGATCGACTACGGCACGCTGACCTGGCAGGAGATCACCGCCGAACTCGGCCGGATCACCGGCCGCAGCGCGCAGGCCGCCTCGGTGGTCGCCGACTACGACGCCTGGGTGGCCGAGCAGGCCAAGAAGATCACCCTGCCGACGCAGCCGACCACCGCGCTGGTCTACATGGGCGCCGACGGGGTGTGGGCCTTCACCAAGGAGAGCGCGCAAGGGGACCTGCTGACCAGTCTCGGCTTCACCTACCAGGACGTTCCGGCCGAGGTCGCCAAGACCCAGC
>DAIOVT010000246.1:0-4976 GCA_036758885.1 Kineosporiaceae bacterium | reverse complement strand
GCCAGCGGGGTCTCGGTGGTGACCGCGGAGAACATGCCCGCCGCCCTGGCCAAGAGCCAGACCGTGCTTGTGGTGCCGATCGCGGCAGCCGACGCCGATCAGAAGTTCGCCGCCGACCGGTTGCTCGCCAACCAGCCCGCCGTGGCCGGCGACCGGGTGAAATCGCTTGGCTCGCAGGCCTTCCGACTCGACTACTACAGCGCCAAGCAGACCGTGGAGAAACTGGTCTCCACCTTCGGCGGCTGAGTGCAGCGGCGCCAGGGCAGCCGCGCCGCGAGCGCGGGCCTGCTCATCGTGCTCGGCATCGCGGTGACCTGTGTCGCCGCGATCGCCGGGCTCGGCTTCGGTTCGCACCCGGTGCCGCCGGCCACCGTGGTCGAGGCGCTGCTGCACTACGACGTGACCAACAACGATCACGTCGTGGTGCGCGAGGCCCGGATCCCCCGGGTGCTGCTCGGCCTGGTGGTCGGCGTTGCCCTCGGCCTGGCCGGCGCGGTGATGCAGTCGTTCACCCGTAACCCGCTGGCCGACCCCGGACTGCTGGGCGTGAACGCAGGTGCGGCGATGGCCGTCGTCCTGGGTATCGCCTACCTGGGAGTCACCGACGCCGCCGGCTACGTGTGGTTCGCCTTCGCCGGAGCGGCACTCGGCGCCGTCGTTGTGCACCTGCTCGGCTCGACCCGGCAGCGGACGGCGAGTCCGGCGCGCCTGGTGCTGGCCGGCGCCGCGGTGAGCATGGTGATCGGCTCGGTCACCGGCATGATCCTGATCAGTTTCGAGGCCACGTTCAGCCAGTTCCGGTACTGGACGGTGGGCACCCTGCAGGGCCGTGACATCGGGATCCTGCTCACCGTGCTGCCGTTCGTGGTGGCCGGCACGTTGTTGGCGTTCTCATTGATCAGACCGCTGAACTCGGTGGCGCTCGGCGAGGACACCGCCCGTGCCCTGGGCACCAACATCACTGCGGTACGAACGGGTTCGGCGTTGGCCGTGGTGCTGCTGGCCGGTGCCGCGACCGCCGCGGCCGGTCCGATCGCGTTCATCGGTCTGGCCGCGCCGCACCTGGTTCGGGTGGTGGTGGGCCCCGACCTGCGACTGCTGATCCCCGGGGTGCTGGTCGTGGCGCCGGCGTTGCTGCTGACCGCCGACGTGCTCGGCCGGGTGGCGGTCGCGCCGGGCGAACTGCAGACCGGTATCGCCGTCGCCGCGATCGGTGCTCCGGTGTTCATCGCCCTGGTTCGTTCCTACAAGGTCAGTTCGGTATGAGCACCCGCGCCGCCGTTGCGGTCACCGGTCTGCCGACCCTGCGCGCACTGCGCCTGGGCGGTCTCTCGATCCGTTACGCACCAAGGGTTCTGGTGGTCGGCACCGCCCTGACGGCGCTGCTGTTCCTGCTCATGCTGGCCACGCTGATGTCCGGCCGGCTCGGCCTGGGCCCGGCCGAGGTGTGGGCGGCGCTGAACGGCGAGGGCAGCGCCTCGGCGGTGCGCTCGATCCGGGGACGGCGCCTGCCCAGGCTGCTCACCGCGATCGGCGTCGGTGGATGTCTCGGCGTCTCCGGCACGATGTTCCAGTCGCTGTCGCGCAACGTGCTCGGCTCACCCGACATCATCGGTTTCACCACCGGCGCCGCGGTCGGCGCCACCGTGCAGATCCTGTTGCTCGGCGGCGGCATGGCCGCCACCGCGTTCGCCGCCGTGGCCGGAGGTGTGCTGACCGCCCTGGTCGTGTACGTGCTCTCGCGCCGCGACGGCAGCAGCGGCGGGCTGCGACTGGTGCTGGTCGGTGTGGGCATGGGCGCACTGCTCAGCGCCGTCATCGATCTGCTGATGGTGCGGGCGGCCGTCACCGACGCGGCCGTGGTGCAGCAATGGAGCGCCGGTTCGCTGACCGGGCGCGGCTGGACGCATGCCCTGATCGTGCTGGCCGTCTCGGCGGTGATGCTGCCCGCCCTGATCGCGATCGGACGTCAGATCTCGGTGATGGAGATGGGCGACGACATCGCCACCGCTCTCGGCATTCGCGTTGAACGGCAACGTTTTCTGGCCGTGGTGCTGTCGGTGGTGCTGGTCGGTGTCGCCACCGCGGCGGCCGGGCCGATCGCCTTCATCGCCCTGGCCGCGCCGCAGATCGCCCGCCGCATCAGCCGCGGCACCGGCGTACTGGCCAGCCTGTCGTTCCTGACCGGAGCGGTGTTGCTGACCGGTGCCGACCTGCTCACCCAGAGCGTCGAGATCGGGTTGCGCACCCCGGTCGGGCTGGTCACCAGTTTCCTCGGCGGTCTGTACCTGATCTACCTGCTGGCTCGCCGCGTCTGACGATGCGTCCGGACGGCGCCACCCACCCGAAACGAACGCCGGAACGAGAGGAATCACCGTCATGAGCGACACGTCCCCGACCCTGAACACCGAGGCGCTGCGCGAGGGCGACCATGACGCCGGCCTGCACAAGCCTGTCGCCACGGTCACCCGCATCGACCGGCCCAGTTCGCACCTGGTGCGGCTGCTGCTCAGCCTGCCCGACTCGGCGTCCGACCCGGCCTGGGGCCTGCCGAACGTGGCGCTGCGGTTCAACTTCGGCCCCGAACTCGACAACGCCTCCCGCGTGTACACGGTGCGCGACCACCTGGCCGAACAGAATGCGATCACGGTGGACGTCGTGCTGCACGAGGGTGTCGGCCCGATGATGACCTGGATCAAGGGTCTCGGTACCGGCGACACGGTGTCGGTGATGGGCCCGCGGCCGCACTTCCGGTTCCCGCAGGCCGATGGCCACAAGGTGGCCGTCTTTGCCGACGACACCGCGATCCCGGCGCTGTACTCGATTCTGCGACAGGCTCCCGCCGATCTCGCCGGCAGCGCCTGGGTGGCCTCGAGTGACACCGTCGCCGTCGCGGAACTGTCTGCCCCACAAGGATTCACGATTCATCAGCTCGACCCGGCCCAGCCCGATCAGGCTCAGCCCGATGCGGGCGGCGCGCTGGCACGCCAGGCGCAGACGCTCAGCGACCCGGCGCAGTTCGTGGTGTGGGGCGCGGGCGAGCGCGACGAGATGCGGCTGGTGCGCCGGCACTTCCGTAACACCGTCGGCCTGGCCAAGGAGCACGTCTGCGTCTTCGGCTACTGGAAGCGCGGGGTGACCAACACCGAGATCGACGCCAAGCGCCTGGCCGCCTATCAGGCCGCTCTGGCCAAGGACGCCTCGGTGACCGAGCTGGACGACTGGGACATCGACATCTGACGCGGGCGGGCACCGGTGGCCGCAGCGGATCCCCTGCGGATCGCCGTGCCACCTGCGACGCACCGGGCCGGGCACAGGCCACAGTGGAGGCATGACCGAACTCGACCTGTTGCGCCCGCCCGACCTGGTGGCCGGGTTCGATCAGGCTGCCCCGTTGGCCGAGCAGGTCTTCTCGGTCGCCGCCGAGCGCCTCGGAACGACTGCAGTGCAACGACTCTCGCTGCGCTCGACGGCACCGATCAGCCGGGTGCTGATGCGGTGGCAGCACGATCTGAGCGACGTTGTCGCGGTGCTGCCGGACGCTTGGGAGCGCTCCTACGGCGACCTGTTCTGGCGGCCGGTGCAGGCCGAGCACCCGCTGCCCTGGTCCTTCCTGGCCCGCACCACCGACGCGGCCCTCGGTGCCGGGGTCCGCATCGGTGCCGGGGCTCTGTGCTTCTGGACCCTCGACGCCGCAGGGCTCAGCCTGTGGGCCGACGTCCGCTGCGGGGGCGCGCCCGTGCAGCTCGGCGAGCGAACCCTGGTGCTGGCCGATGTGGTGAGTCTGACCGGCGCGGACGGCGAGTCGGCCTTCGCCGTCCAGCAACGGCTCGATCAGGCCATGGCACAACCGGTCCCGGGTGAGCGGCTGCGCGCCCGACTGCCCGGCCACCCGGTCTACGGCGGCAACGACTGGCACTACGCGATGGGCAACTCGACCGGCGCGAGCGTGCTGGCCCTCGGCGAGTACCTCTCGGCCTGTGCACCGGAGGAGGCCAACCGGCCGTACCTGATGGTGGACGACGGCTGGTCAGCCGGCGGACTGGGGCACGGGCCGTGGATCGGCAGGCGTTCCTACGGCCACATGGGCGAACTGGCGGGCCGGTTGCGTTCGGCGGGTGTGCGGCCCGGGCTCTGGTACCGGCCACTGACGCCGCTGCCCGAGCACCGCGACCGCTACCGCAGTGCTCGTGACGGCGGCACCCTCGACCCGAGCATCCCCGAGGTGCTGGCAAGCGTGGCCGAGCAGGTGGCCCGCATCTCGAGCTGGGGATACGAACTGATCAAGCATGACTTCACGATCTGGGACACGTTGGGCCGCTGGGGTTTTCAGATGGGTGCTGACCCCGCGCCGCCAGGTTGGGCGTTTGCCGACCGCACTCGCACCACGGCCGAGATCCTGACCGGTCTCTACTCGGCGATCCGCGAGGCGTCCGGGTCGGCGATGGTGATGGGCTGCAACGCTTTCGGCCACCTAGTGGCCGGGCACGCCGAGCTGCAACGGATCGGCGACGACGCCTCCGGCACGTCGTGGAACCGCACCCGCAGGATGGCGATCAACTCCCTCGCCTTCCGGGCCGCCCAGCACGGCGCTCTCTACGCGGTGGACGCCGACGTCGCGCCGATCACGCCGGCCCTGCCGTGGCGGGAGTCGTTGCAGTGGCTGCATCTTCTGTCGGCCAGCGGCACACCGGCATTCGTCTCGGTTCACCCCGACTCACGTCGCGCCGCCGCACCGGCACTGCGCGACGCCTTCACCCTGGCCGCCCGGCCCCAGCCGCTCGGCGAACCGCTCGACCAGTACTCGACCACCACCCCGACCCGCTGGTGGCTCGGCGGCCGCCGCGAACAGACCTACGACTGGTACACGGCCGAGGGCGGCTGGCCCTTCGGCGACTGACCGAGCACGGCCGTTCGGCTCAGGTGCGCAGCACCTTCTCCAGGGGCCGGCCCTTGGCGAGTTCGTCGACCAGCTT
>DAIOVT010000245.1:0-6266 GCA_036758885.1 Kineosporiaceae bacterium | reverse complement strand
GCCCCTCGGTGGCCCGTTCCTCGCGCAGCACCAGACGCAGGAACGTCGACTTGCCCGAACCCGATGAGCCGACCAGGAAGACGAACTCGCCCTTCTCGACCTCCAGGCTGACGTTCCGCAGGGCCGCGCCGACCGGGGTGTCGCCCGCCCCCTCCCCCGGGCCCGCGGCGCCGCCATTGCCCCGGACGGCGCGGCGACCGGTCGAGGCGGCGCCGGCCGCGGTCTGCGCGCGGGCACGCGCACGGCCGACCTCGTACACCTTGGTCACGTTCTCGAAGCGGATCACAGGGAAGCGGTCTCTCGCAGATTCAGGGGACGACGGAGCCTGATCGCTCCGCAGGCGAGTCTAAGCACCTCGCGGGAGCGGCAGCGGGTGCGCCACGGCCTGCAGACCGGGCAGGTCGGTGCCGCCGGGGCCGCGGCGGGCCGCTTCGATCGCCGATGTGGGGCTGCGTCCGGGTTTGCCCGGAGCCGGTCCCGGCAGTGGTTCGCGCCACATCTGTGCTGCCGTGTCAGGGCCGGACGGCGCCGGGCGACCGGAAAGCATCACATTGCCCTGACATGACCGTAGGTCATTCGATATAGGTTTGCCTAACCTAAGTCCATTGGTCACCTTCCCCCGAGGATCCTTCGTGTCTGAACGCACCAGCCGTCCCACCCTGCGCCGTCGCCTTCTCGGCCTGGGCGCAGCCGTCGCCGCCGCCTCGATGTTGGTCGCCTGTTCGTCGTCCTCGGAGTCGACGACCTCGGCATCCTCGAGCGCCGCACCGTCGAGCGAGCACCTGCCCGCGGCCGAGGGGAAGACCAGCTATCCGCTGACGCTGACCTCGCCGCTGGGCGAGAGCACGCTCAAGGCCCGGCCGGAACGGATCGTCGCGCTCACCGCCACCGGCAACGACGTGCAGATGCTGCAGGCATTGAAGGTCACCCCGGTCGGGGCGACGGACGTGGTGGAGACCGGTGCCGAGGCGATGGGCGTGACTGCGTCGAGGATCGAGAAACTGCTGGACCTGGAGGACGCGATCCCGGTGGAGGCGGTCGCGGCACTCAAGCCCGACCTGATCATCGCCTACGGCCCCGGCGTGCAGGACAGCTACCAGCGGCTGGCCTCCGTGGCGCCGGTGCTGACCGGCAAGGTCACCGATGCCTACCCGGAGTGGCAGGACATGATCACCCAGATCGGGCAGGCCCTCGACCTGAGTGACGCGGCCGCCAAGACCATCTCCGACTACGACGCCTGGACCGCCGAGACCAAGGCCGCGCACCCCGAGTTCAGCGGCAAGACGCTGAGCTACCTGGTCTACTACGCCGGTCAGTACGGCATGAACTACGAGTCCTACACCGGGTCCGGGGCCGGGGACCTCTTCACCTCGATCGGCTTCACCCGAACCCGCGAGCCGCCAAGTTCAGCCCGACCAAGCCCCAGGTCAGTGACGAACTGCTGAGCGAGGTGGACGCCGACCTGATCCTGCTCTCGGACAACTCCGACGGCCAGCTGAGCACCCTGACCGACAAGCCGCTCTGGAAGAACCTCAGCGCGGTCAAGGCCGGCCGGGTCATCCAGTACACCAACAAGGGCGACAGCTACGTGCTCGACGGCACCGAGCACCAGGGCAACCTGGCCTGGGCGCTGGCGCGGACGCCGGGCCCGATCGCGAACAAGTGGGTGCTGGAGCGGTTCCTCCCGGTGCTCTCGAAGGCCCTGGAGTCCTGAACCGGCACCGATGACGACGATCGACAGCTCAGCGGCCGGTACCCGGCCGCCGGCTCCGGCGGCCGCACCGGGAGCCTGGCGACGGCGCCGCGTCGCCGGTCTGCTCGCGATCCTCGTGGGCCTGGTCGTGGCCGTGCTGCTGAGCCTGTCGTTCGGTGCCAACCCGGTGCCGCTGGGCACGGTCTGGCGGGTGATGTTCAGCCCCGACGACAGCGACGCGTCGGTGATCGTGTGGACGCTTCGCTGGCCGCGGACCCTGCTCGGGATTCTGGCCGGGGCGGCGTTCGGGGTCGCCGGTGCGCTGATCCAGGCGCTCACCCGTAACCCGCTCGCCGACCCCGGCATCCTCGGGGTGAACGCGGGAGCCAGCTTCGCGGTCACCCTGGGCATCGCCACGCTCGGCCTGAGCGGGGTGACCCAGTACGCGCTCGCCGCCTTCGCCGGGGCGACCGCGGCGACGATCCTGGTCTACCTGATCGGCTCGGCCGGACGCTGGTCGGCCTCACCGGTGACCCTGGTACTGGCCGGCGTCGCGCTGGCCGCGGTGCTGGGCGGCATCGACACCTTTCTCACCCTGATCGATCCGGACACCTTCACCGCGGCGCGCAACTGGGGGCTGGGCTCGATCGCCCACGCCGACACCTCCGCCACCCTGGGCGTGCTGCCCTTCGTGGCCGCCGGTCTGGCGATCGCCATGCTGCTGTCCGGCGCGCTGAACGCGGTCGCGCTCGGCGACGATCTGGCCGCGGCACTGGGCACCAACATCATGCGCACCCGGGTGCTGGGGATCCTGGCGGTCACCCTGCTCGCCGGCGGTGCCACCTCGCTGACCGGCGGCATCGCCTTCGTCGGGCTGATGGTGCCGCACATCGTCAGGTGGTTCGTCGGCCCCGATCAGCGCTGGATCATCGGCTACTCGGCGCTGGCGGCACCGGTGATGGTGCTGCTGGCCGACGTGCTGGGCCGGGTGATCGCCAGACCCGGCGAGATCGAGGTCGGGGTGCTCACCGCGGTGATCGGCGCCCCGGTGCTGATCACCCTGGTCCGCGGCCGGACGGTGAGCGAACTGTGAACGCGGCCCAGGCAGCCGTGACCGCCCAGGCGTCCGAGCGGCCATCGGTCGAGTTCGGCTATCGCTCGATCCGGCTGCGCACGCCCTGGTGGTCGGCCCGGCTGCCGATGCGTCCGGTGGTGGTCTCGACGCTGCTCGCCGGGCTGGCCGTGATCGGCGCGGCCGCCAGTCTGCTGCTCGGCGACTACCCGCTCAGCCCGGGCATGGTTCGTGACGCCCTGCTCGGCAACGCCGACAGCTTCCCGACGACGGTGGTCACCGAATGGCGGCTGCCGATCGCGCTCTCGGCGCTGCTGTTCGGCGGCCTGCTCGGGATCGGCGGCGCCATCTTCCAGTCGCTCACCCGCAACCCGCTGGGCTCACCCGATGTGATCGGCTTCGACGCCGGCGCCTACACGGCCGTGGTGATCACCGTTCTGGTGGTCGGGGCGCGCGGCTACTGGGTGCTGGCCGGCGCCGCAATCGGCGGCGGCCTGATCGCCGCGATGGTGATCTACCTGCTCGCCTACCGCCGCGGCGTCCAGGGCTTCCGGCTGATCATCGTCGGGATCGCGGTCTCGGCGGTGCTGGGTTCGCTGAACTCCTACCTGATCACCCGCGCCGAGGTGGACGACGCGATCTCGGTGGGGTTCTGGGCGGCCGGCTCGCTGAACCGGATCAGCTGGACCTCGCTGTGGCCGGCCTCGGTGCTCGGGGCGCTGATCGTGCTCGCGGCGGCGCTGCTCTCCCCCGCGCTGCGCAAGCTGGAACTCGGGGACGACGCGGCGGTCACCCAGGGTCTTCGGGTGAACCGGGCCCGGCTGGCGCTGATGGTGACCGGTGTGGCCACCTCGGCCCTGGTCACGGCGGCGGCCGGGCCGATCGGGTTCATCGCCCTGGTCGCCCCGCAACTGGCCCGCCGGATGACCGGGTCGGCCGGGGCCGCCGTCTTCTCCGCCGCGGCGACCGGCGCGGCGTTGCTGGTCGCCGCGCAGCTGACGTCGCTGGTGCTCGCGCAGCTCTACCGGCCGGTACCGGTGGGCCTGATCACGCTGTGCCTGGGCGGCCTCTACCTGATCTGGCTGCTGATCCACGAGAGTCGCCGCCACGAGAGCCGCCACCGATCAGGGGCGACGTCATGACCCCGCACCGGAGGAACCGATGACCGCCACCCGACCGATCGCCGGTCCGGCGGCGGTACCGCATCCGGCCGGCCGGCTGCGCACCGAGAACGCCACGATCGGCTACGACCGCACCGTGGTCTGCCGGGACCTGACGGTGAGCGTGCCGCCGCGCTCGTTCACCGCGATCATCGGCCCCAACGGGTGTGGCAAGTCGACCCTGCTGCGGGCGCTGGCCCGGGTGCTGCGGCCGAGCAGCGGGCAGATCCTGCTCGACGACCGGCCGATCGGCAGCTACCGCACCAAGGAGGTGGCTCGCACGATCGGCCTGCTGCCGCAGAGTTCGATCGCACCCGACGGAATCCGGGTGGCCGACCTGGTCGCCCGCGGCCGGGCACCGCACCAATCGCTGGTGCAGCAGTGGCGCCCCGAGGACGAGGCCGCGGTGGCCGACGCACTGGCCGCGACCAGGCTGAACGAGATCGCCGGCAAGCTGGTCTCCGAACTGTCCGGCGGTCAGCGGCAACGCGCCTGGGTGGCGATGCTGCTGGCGCAGCAGACCTCGATCATGTTGCTCGACGAGCCGACCACGTTCCTGGACATCGCGCATCAGTACGAACTGCTGCAGCTGCTGCGGAACCTGCGCCGCGACGGCAAGACCGTGGTCACCGTGCTGCACGACCTGAATCAGGCCGCCCGGTACGCGGACCATCTGATCGTGATGGACGACGGCCGCATCGACACCGCGGGATCGCCCACGGAGGTACTCACCACCGAGATGGTCGAGCGGGTGTTCGGGCTACGCGCGCTGATCGTGCCGGACCCCGCCACCGGGACGCCGACCGTCGTACCGCTGGACCCCGAGGCGGCCGCCCCGAACGCCGAGGGCTAGTCGCCGAACAGCTGCCCGAGGCCGCCGCCACCACCACCGCTGCCGGACGGCGCCGGGTAACCCTCGCTGGGCTGCACGATGACGAAGCCCGGGCCGTTGAAGGCGTACTGGAACGCCTCCCCCGAACCGCCGCGCAGCATCGAGCGCATGTTCATGCTGCTGACCACCTGTGGCTGCAGGTTCGAGGACCAGGCCACCGTGGCGTCGATGTCGACGAAGGTGGGCGCCTCGCCGGTGTTCAGGATCAGCGGCGGGCCGTCGGAGGTGACCGCCACGGTCCCGGTGCCGGTCATCACGGTGTTGAACAGGCCGCCGGACATCATGCCCGCGCCCTTGACCCGGTTGATGTCCCAGTCGAGGGACGGGTCGAAGGCCAGCAGGCTGGTGCCGTTGATGCTGATGCCGTCACCCTCGAGGTGCAGCAGGAAGACATGCTCGGCGCGCCGGGCGAAGAACACGTCGCCCTGCCCGCTGACCCGCATCAACGGGTTGTCCTCACTGGTCAGCACCTTCTTCAGGAGCTTTCCGACGCTGCCCGCGCCCTGGTGCTGGAAGGTGAGCTGCCCCTGATAGGCGACCATCACGCCCTTGACCGCCAGCACGTCCTCGCCGAGGGTCGTCTTGATCATGCGGCTGCTCTGCCGGACCCAGCGCTCGCCGGAACCCTTCTCGTTGTTCTCCGGCGCGAAGATGTCGCTACGCATCGTCGTTCTCCCCTTCATGAGTCCGGCGCCAGCGGATCCCGGCCTCCAGGAACTCGTCGATCTCACCGTCGAAGACGGCCGTGGTGTTACCGGTCTCGTACTCGGTGCGCAGGTCCTTGACCATCTGGTACGGGTGCAACACGTACGAACGCATCTGGTTGCCCCAGCTCGACCCGCCGTCACCCTTGAGCTTGTCCAGCTCGGCCTGACGCTCCTGGCGGGCCCGCTCGAGCAGCTTGGCCTGCATCACGCGCAGCGCGGCGGCCTTGTTCTGCAGCTGCGACTTCTCGTTCTGGCAGGTGACCACGATCCCGGTGGGGATGTGCGTGAGCCGCACCGCCGAGTCGGTGGTGTTGACGCTCTGGCCGCCAGGCCCCGAGGAGCGGTAGACGTCGACCCGCAGGTCGTTCTCGGGGATCTCGATGTGATCGGCCTCGGCGACCACCGGCAGCACCTCGACCCCCGCGAACGAGGTCTGCCGCCGTCCTTGGTTGTCGAACGGGCTGATCCGCACCAGCCGGTGCGTGCCCTGCTCGACCGACAGGGTGCCGTAGGCGTAGGGGGCGTCCACCCGGAACGTCGCCGACTTCAGTCCCGCCGCCTCGGCGTAGGAGGTGTCGTAGACCTCGGTGCGGTAGGAGTGCCGCTCGGACCAGCGCAGATACATCCGCAACAGCATCTCGGCGAAGTCGGCGGCGTCCACGCCGCCCGCCTCGGCGCGGATCGTCACCAGCGCCTCGCGCGCGTCGTACTCACCCGAGAGTAGGGTGCGCACCTCGAGTTC
>DAIOVT010000244.1:4435-6380 GCA_036758885.1 Kineosporiaceae bacterium | reverse complement strand
GAGATCCAGCACTTCTTCGAGACCTACAAGGACCTCGAGCCGGGCAAGAGCGTCGAGGGCGCGCACTGGACCGGGCGCGAGGGCGCCCAGGCCGAGATCGAGGCGTCCAGGCAGCGCCTGATCGACCACGACGGTCACAACGAGGTCCAGTCGGCCTACGCCGGGACGGCGAACCCCAAGCGCGTCCGCAACGGCTGAGCAGAACCCTTCAGCACCGACCCACCCGCCGTGATCATGCAGAACCGCTCGCGCGGTTCTGCATGATCACGGCGGAGTCGGGACTCAGGAGAGAACGCGCAACCGGATCGTCTCGGGCAGTTCCCGAAGCAGGTCGCAGACGCTCGTGTCGAGCGCACGGCCGACGTCCGTGATCACGTAGCCGACGCTGCCCCTGGTGGACAGGAACTGGGCGTCGATGTTCACCGAGCGCTCGGCGAGGATCGCGTTGATCGCGGCGAGCACCCCCGGGGTGTTCCGGTGGATGTGCACGATCCGGTGCTCCCCGGCCCGGTCCGGCAGTGTCAGCATCGGCATGTTCACCGACAGCTGGGTGGCGCCCGAGCGCGCGTAGTCGGCCAGCTTGCCGCCGACGAAGGAGCCGATGTCGCGCTGCGCCTCCTCGGTCGACCCGCCGATGTGCGGGGTGAGGATCACGTTGGACAGCCCCCGCAGCGGCGACCGGAACTCCTCGCCGGCGTTCTTCGGCTCGGTCGGGAAGACATCGACGGCGGCACCGGCCAGGTGACCCGACTCGAGGTGGTCACGCAACGCCTCGTAGTCGACGACGAACCCACGGGAGAGGTTGAGGAAGATCGCCCGCTCGCGCATCAGCGCGAACTCCCGCTCGCCGAAGAAGCCGCTGTTACCGGCCCGGCCGTCCACGTGCAGGGTGACCACGTCGACCGAGGAGAGCAGTTCCTCGAGCGACTCGCAGCGCCGGGCGTTGCCGAGCGCGAGCTTGTCGGCGGTGTCGAAGAAGGAGACCTGCATGCCCAGGTTCTCGGCGAGCACCGACAACTGGGTGCCGATGTTGCCGTAACCGACGATGCCGAGCCGGCGGCTACGCACCTCATGCGCCCCGGTGGCCGACTTGCGCCAGACACCCTGGTGCATGGCGGCGTCCTTCTCGGTGAGCCGCCGGGTCAGCGCGATGATCTCGGCCAGGGCGAGTTCGACCACGCTGCGGGTGTTCGAGAACGGTGCGTTGAACACGGCGACACCGCGCTCGGCGGCCGCCGCCAGGTCGATCTGGTTGGTGCCGATGCAGAACGCGCCGATCGCGATCAGGTCCGGCGCCTCGGCCAGCACCTTCTCGGTGATCTGGGTGTTCGACCTCACCCCGAGCAGCGCCACCCCGTCGAGCGCCTTGATCACGTCGGACTCATTCATCGCCCCGGCCTCGGCGCTGACCTCGTACCCGGCGGAGTGCAGCGCGGGATGGGCCTCGGGGTGAATGTTCTCCAGCAACAGCGCCCGGTGCGGCGCATCGATCGGGGTCACGGTTTCTCCAGCAGTTCGGTCAGATTCGGTCGGCGTGACTGCTGGTCCGGGCGGACGGGAACCGTCGCACGGGGTCGCCCGCACGGACCACGTCAACGGCGACGGACAGCTCGCTCGGGGTGCCGGCGTGCGGAGGACTCCCCTCGGCGATGGGGTCTCAGCGTAGTCGCGTCACCGACGGCCCGCAGCGCGCGCCGGTGCAACGCAGGTCACGCCAGGCTCGGGACGGCGCCCCCCGAGCGCCCCTCAGGACGCATCGGCGCTCGGCGCCTGGGCACCCATGCGCAGCCCGACCAGCCACTGCAGCACGTCGGCGACCGCCTCGGGACCGGAGAGCCGATGCGTGGCCAGGGTGGCCCCCTCACCGACCTTGATGCCGATGTCACCGACCTCGGGGTCGAGCTCGGCGAAGAGACGGGCGACCTCGGCGTCGTGCAGCCCGTCG
>DAIOVT010000244.1:0-4425 GCA_036758885.1 Kineosporiaceae bacterium | reverse complement strand
GACGTCGTCGCCGAGGTAGAGCACGGCACCGGGCTTCACATCGAGGCGGCGGCGCAGGTCGGCCAGCGCGCTGCCCTTGGTCTGGCTGCTGACCAGCAGCTCGAAGACCTCCTTGCCCGCCACCAGCCGCACCTGCGGCCAGCTGGCCGGGCCCTCGACGATCGCCGAACGCAGCGCCTCCAGGTGAGCGCGGTCCAGCGCCCGGGTGTGCACCGCGACCGAGGTGCTCTTGTTCTCGACCATGACCCCGGGGAAACGCGCCGCCAGCGTGTCGGCGGCCACGAGCAACCGGGCCAGCAGTCGCTGCTGATCCTCGCTCAGGCCGGTGCCGCCGTGGGTCCGGCGACCGTCCGCCAGGCTCACCTCGGCGCCGTGACTGCCGATCAGCCCGATCCCGGCGGGAGGCTCGGCCACCGAACGCAGACTGTCCAGCGAACGGCCCGAGACCATGACCACATGGGTGTCCGGCAGCTCCGCGAGCCGGCCCAGGGCCAGGCGTGCAGCCGGCAGCGGACGCGCGTCCTCGGGGCGGTCCACGATCGGGGCGAGCACACCGTCGAAGTCGGTGGCGACGAGGATCCGGCGGCGCGCGCTGAAGTCGACCAGCGCCTGGTGCAGACGGTCGGGGACGGTGGGCTCGACCATCCCGGCCGCCCCGTGCACGTCGACGTCACTGCTGGTGCTATTCCCTTGTGCACCAAGGGTTTCCAGAAAGTTGTCGGCCCAGCGAGCGATGTCGTGGCGGAAGACTGTGCGACGCATCGCGCGCATCCGCCGGGCCATGTCGCGCTCGGGCAGGTGGATCGCGGTCATCACCGCTTCCTTGGGCCCGTCGATGTCGTGCTGGTTGACCAGCTGGGCCTGCTGCAGCTCGTTCGCGGCACCGGTGAACTCGGAGAGCACCAGCGCACCGCGCTCGTCGAACCGGCTCGCCACGTACTCCTTGGCGACCAGGTTCATGCCGTCCCGCAGCGCGGTCACCAGCATCACGTCGGCGGCCAGGTAGAGCGCGGCGAGCTCCTCCCGGGGGAAGGACTGGTGCAGGTAGTGGACGGCAGGGTGCCCGAGCCGGCCGTGCAGGCCGTTGATCCGGCCGACGTCCACCTCGACCTCCTCGCGCAGCGCGCGATAGCTGCCGACCCGCTCCCGGCTCGGGGTGGCGACCTGTACGAAGGTGACCTCGGGGGTGGCGATCCGGCCCTCGTCGAAGAGTTCGGAGACCGCCTTGATCCGGTGCCGGATGCCCTTGGTGTAGTCGAGCCGGTCGACGCCGAGCATGACCACCTTGGGGTCGCCCAGCTCGGCCCGGATCTCCTGGGCCCGGGCCCGCACCCCGGGGCGGCGGGCCAGCTCGTCCAGGGCCGCGGCGTCCACCGAGATCGGGAAGGCCGTGCAGGTGACCGAGCGGATGCCGTCCGGGCCGGGCACCAGCGCGTGCCCGCGCCGGGTGGCGATCCGCAACCGGCGGCAGGCCCGGAGCATGTTGTTCGCGTCCGCCGCGCGCTGGAAGCCGATCAGGTCGGCGCCGAGCAACCCTTCGAGAACCTGCTTGCGCCAGGGCAGCTGGGCGTAGATCTCGTAGGGCGGGAACGGGATGTGGTTGAAGAACCCGATCCGGACGTCGCCGCGCAGCTCCCGCAGCATCGCCGGCACCAGCTGCAGCTGATAGTCCTGCACCCACACGGTGGCTCCGGGCGCGGCGCGTTCGGCGGCGGCCTGGGCGAACCGGCGGTTCACCGCGCAGTAGGCCTCCCACCAGCCGCGCCGGAACTGCGGCGGCGAGATCACGTCGTGGTAGAGCGGCCAGAGGGTGCCGTTGGACATGCCCTCGTAGTAGTCGGTGACCTCGCGAACGCTCAGCGGCACCGCCCGCAGGTGCATGCCCTCGACGTCCAGATCCTCGGCCGGGTCGTCCACGCCGCCGGTCCAGCCGATCCAGACCCCTTCGCTGCGCCTCAGCACCGGCTCCAGAGCGGTGACCAGACCACCGGGGCTGGGCTGCCAGAGCTCCCCTCGCGGCCCGGGTTCGGCGAGCCGGTCGACCGGTAGCCGGTTCGCCACGATGACCAGATCGTGCACCGTGGGGGTGGGGTCGAGCCGGGCCGGAGTTGCAGCATGAGATGCGGACACCGAAGAGCCTCTCCAGGAGAGCGGGACGCCCCCGGACGGTTTTCGGCCGTTGGTGACGCGCCCCGTTCCACTCCAACCTGTCAAGGTGCCGCGGCGGTGTCCAGGCTGGCAGACGTGGCGTACCGCTCAAAGGGGACCGGTGCAACGGGCCCGAACGGGTGGTCCTGAGGCGCTGGGTCAGCGCTGGGTCAGCGCTGGGTCAGCGCTGGGTCAGGCCGCGTTCGCGTTGGGTTGAGCGGCCTGGTCGGGCTCGAGCATGTCCTCGACGACGGCCGGCGCCGCGGGCCCGGGCTGCTCGCCCTGGACGGCGCCCGCCGGCTGGTCGATCGGGCGGGTGGTGGGCAGCGGGGTCGGCTCGACCTGGATCTGCTTGACCACCTCCTCGTGGTGGCCCATCGACTTCCACATCGCCCAGGCGATCCCGCTCAGCACCACGACCACCACGACGGTGACCGTGATCGCGGCGTACGGCTGCGGCAGCCGGGTGAGCTCCATGAACACCCAGGCGAGCACCGCGGTGGCCGGGATCGTGCTCACCCAGGCGATGCTCATGTCGCGGATCACCCGCCAGTTGGCCCCGCGCCCCGAGGCGACGCCGGCACCGACCACGGACGACGCCGCGGCGTGGGTCGTCGAGATCGGGATGCCCAGACCAGTGGCGCCGAAGATCGCGGTCGTGGCGCCGATGTTGGCGGCGACCCCGGTCCGGGCGTTGAGGTTGGTCAGCTTCAGACCCATCGTCTGGATGATCCGCCAGCCGCCCCAGACCGTGCCCAGCGCGATGGCGCTGTACGCCGACAGGGCCACCCACTCCGGCACCGGCAGGTGGCCGGTCCCGGCGATCACGCTGAGGTGACCGGAGGCCACCAGCAGAGCGGCGATCACGCCCATGGTCTTCTGTGCGTCGTTCGCGCCGTGGCCGAAGGAGACCACCGCGGCCGAGAGCAGCTGCAGGTACTTGAACGGCTTGGCGTCGTCGTCCCAACCGGTCAGCCGTTGCAGGCCGGAGACCAGCACCGAACCGAGCGCGGCGACGGTGAAGGCCACCAGCGGCGAGAGCACGATCGCCAGACCGACCTTCTGCACGCTCGACCAGCTGATCGCGCCGAGACCGCCGGCGGCCAGGCCCGCGCCGACCAGTCCGCCGATGATCGCGTGCGAGGAGGAGGAGGGCATCCCGATGAACCAGGTGGCGTAGTTCCAGACCAGCGCCGACAGCAGCGCGGCGAACACCACGGCGAGTGTCGCCTGTCCGGGTTTGACCGTCTTGGCCACCGTGTCGGCGACCGCCGTGCCGACGAAGAAGTAGGCGAGGAAGTTGAAGAAGGCCGAGAACCAGACGGCGGCCCGGGCCGGCAGTGCCTTGGTCGCCACCACGGTGGCGATGGAGTTCGCTGCGTCGTGAAAACCGTTCGAGAAATCGAAAAGTAGGGCAAGCGCCACAAGAGCGATGACCGCCAGCAGCAAACCGTCCATGGAGCCTCTCCTCGTGTGCCCGTTCTGGCAAAGGATGACAGGCGCGGAGCCCCACGAGAATCGCCTGGGCGGCTTTGTTCATCTGCCGTTCGCCGAGAGGCCGATCGCCAAAGGCCTTCTGTCTCAGTGACTTTGGGACGGTAGAAGATTTTTGACGTTCCTCGTTCGCACAAAGTTCACCTGAGGTTCACCAAGTGCTCCGCGAGGACGGCATCCGTTCACCTGGCATTCGGCTGTGGACACGCCCACGTGTCACTGTGGACCGCCGCCGCGCCCTTGCCAGGGGCGAGCGGTACCGGCTAGCGGGAGCGGTCCCCGGAGCGCAGCAGGGGCAGCCGCTCGAGCCGGTCCAGGGCCTCGGCGATCTCCTCGCGCCCCCCGGCGAAACTGATCCGGACGTGCCGCCCGCCGGCCGCGGTGTCGAAGTCGATCCCCGGGGTGAGCGCCACGCCACTGTCGGCCAGCACCTCACCGCACCACTGCGTGGCATCGGCCGGCTGCCCGGCGGAGCCGACCAGGTGACCGATGCCGGCGTAGATGTAGAAGGCGCCGTCCGCGGGGGCCAGGTCGCTGAGCCCGAGCTCGGGCAGCCGGCCCAGCAACAGCTCGCGGTTCACCGCGTAACGCGCGACGTGCCCGTCGAGTTCGGCGAGCGAGGCCGGGTCGAACGCGGCGACCGCGGGCACCTGGGCGACCGCCGGCGGACAGATCGACAGGTTGCCGAGCAGCAACTCCACCGGACGGCGCAGCGCCGGCGGCAACAGCAGCCAGCCCACCCGCCAGCCGGTCATCGAGAAGTACTTGCTGAACGAGCCGACC
>DAIOVT010000243.1:0-6390 GCA_036758885.1 Kineosporiaceae bacterium | reverse complement strand
CGGCCAGACCGGTGTCGGCGGTGTGCTTGACCGCGGTGGACACGTTGCCGGTCAACGAGTCCGCGGCTCCGGAGACGGTGCCGGCGCGGACGGCCTGGGCCGCCACCCGGGCGTCCTGGTCGGTCTGCGCCGGGTGCGCCGCCGCCGCGATCGCGACCAGCAGTCGCGGCACCTGCACGACGAGGGAGTCCATCACGTAGAACGAGTCGAGATCGGGGTCGAGGATCAGGTTCGAGGCGTTGCCGGCCTCGGTGATCAGAGCTTGGACGGCGCCCACAGCGGCAACCGGGTCGCCTTCGGTGCCGGTGCCAAGGCCGCTCACCGCGGCCCGTACCGCGGTGAGCTGTTCGTCCAGGCCCAGTTCCGGGTGTGCCCGGACGGCGGCCTCGAGCGCACTCAGATCGGGGGCCTCCCCGGCGACGATGCGGGCAGCGACGACCAGGGCGGGGTCGAGGACCACCAGTCCCGCTTCCTCGCTACGGCTGAAGCCGATCTGCCCGGTGACTGTCGCCGAGTAGGCCACCGTCGCGCCGACGCCCGGGGTGAGCAGCGCGAGGACGACGATCAGCAGCCGCATGCTGGTGCGCAGCCGGCCGGCCGCCGCGCTGACCGGGATCAGCACCAGCGGTGCACGCCGACCGGGCAGATCTCGAACGGCCTGGTCCTTCGTTGCGGACATATGAGGGTCCCTCTGGGCTTCACGTGGCTATGGCGTCCCCCAGGGTTCGATCGGTCGGCCACAGCTCGGGCATAGCCTCGTGGCGCCCACCACACCCGAATGGTCCAACGTGTCTGGTCGGAAGATGAGCAGAAGATGATTCGTCCGGCGGTCAGCCGCGCACCCGCTCCGAACTCGGGTCGTAGAGCGGGCGCAGCGAGACGGTGGCCGGGTACCGGGTGTCGGCGATGTCGACGTCCCAGGTTCCCTCGTTCAGCCAGGCGGCGTTGGCCGGGGTGCCGTCCGGATGGGTGACCATGGCCAGCCCGACCGCGCCGCCGAGGGTGTGCCCGTAGGAGCCGGCGCGTAGGTGGCCGACCTCGATGTCGTTGCGGCGCAGCACTTCTGCATGGAAGAACAACGGCTCGGGGTCGTCGACCAGAACCTGCACCAGCCGGGACGACGGCACCCCCGCGGCGCGTTCGGCGAGGGCGGCCTCACGTCCGGTGAACCGTCGCGGCGACCCGTCGGCGGTGGTCTGCGCGATGGTGAAGCCGAGACCGGCACCGGCCGGGGTGTCGGTGTTGTCGATGTCGTGGCCGTAGTCGCGGTAGGCCTTCTCCAGCCGCAGACTGCCCAGTGCCCGCAGCCCGGCGTGGCGCAGCCCGAAACCCGTTCCGGCCGCGACGATCCGGTCGTACACGTCGAGCGCGTGCTCGGTCGGCACATAGAGCTCGTAGCCGAGTTCGCCGACGTAGGTGATCCGCAGGCACAGCACCCGGGCGTACCCGATCGAGAGGAAACCCGCTGTGCGGAAAGGGAAAGCGTCGTTCGACAGGTCGGTCGACGTCAGCGAGGCGAGCAGGTCGCGCGAACGGGGGCCGTGCAGGTTGAGCTGGGCCCAGCCCGAGGTGACGTCGGTGACGGAGGCGTTCGCCGGGCCCTGACGCCCGGATGCCGTGCCGCCGAAGCCGATCGCCCGGCGCAGCATCGTCTCGACGCTGCGGTGCGCGGTGTCCGAGGCGACCACCCAGAACCGCTCGTCGTCCAGCTTGGTCACGGTCAGGTCGGCGCGCAGGTGTCCGGAATCGTTGAGCCACTGGGTGTAGTGCACCCGCCCGGCATCGGTGTCGAGAGGTTCGTCCACGTGCGCCGTTGACATCGCGTCAAGCACCGCCCCGGCATCCGGGCCCTGCACCAGGAACTTTGCCATGAAGCTCATGTCCATCAGCCCCGCCGACTCCCGGACGGCGCGATGCTCGGCCGCCCAGTTCTCGAACCAGGCCGGCCGGCCGAAGGTGAGCGGGCCCGCCTCGGGTGCGTAGACCGCCGGGGATTCCCAGCCGGAGACGTCCCCGAAGATCGCCCCGGCCTCGGTCAGGCGCTGGTGCAGCGGCGAACGCTTGGCGCCGCGCGCGGTGGTGGGCGTGCGGTTCGGGTAATGGCTCGCATAGACCAGTCCGAGGCTCTCGGCGGTGCGGTCGCGGCGGTAGTCGGGTGTGGCCTGGAACGGCTGCAGCCGGGCGACGTCCATGCCGGTGACGTCGATGTCGGGTTCGCCCTCGGTGATCCAGTGCGCCATGGCCCGGCCGATGCCGCCGCCGGTGAGGATGCCGATCGAGTTCAGACCTGCCGCGACGAAGTAGTTCGCGATCTCGGGAACCTCACCGAACAGCGGTCCGAGATCGGGGGTGAACGACTCCGGACCGCAGAAGAAGGTGCGGATCCCGGCCTCCAGGGTGGCCGGCACCCGGCTCATCGCGGCTTCGACGTAGGGGCCCATCCGGTCCCAGTCGGGGGTGATCGTGCCGAACGAGAAGTCCTGCGGCACAGCGGGTACCGACCACGGCGCCGCCTTGCCCTCGAACAGGCCGACCATCAGTCCGCCGGTCTCCTCGCGGATGTACCCGTAGGTGGAGGGGTCCTCGAGCACCGGCAACCCCGGGTGGACGCCGTCCATCGTCTCGGTGATCAGGTAGTAGTGCTCGGCGGCCTGCAGCGGCAGCGCGACGCCGTTGAGCTCGCCGAGCTGGCGCGCCCACATGCCGGCGCAGTTGACCACCACCTCGCACTCGATCTCGGCCTCTCCGGCCGCGGTGCCGAACCGCACCCCGCGCACCTGCGCCCGCGGAGTGCCCGGAGCCTCGACGACCACCGAGGTGACGGCGGCACCCTCGACGATCCGGGCACCGTGCAGGCGCGCGCCCTTGGCCAGCGCGGTGGTGGCGTCCACCGGGTTCACCCGGCCGTCATCGGCGACGTAGAAGCCGGCCAGCACGTCGTCCACCCGGGCCAGCGGGAAGAGCTCGAGCACCTCGGCCGGCGAGATCTCCTGGACGTCGACCCCCAGGTGGCGGTTGAACGCCGACACCCGCCGGTACTCCTCGAGCCGGTCGGTGTTGGTGGCCACCTCGATGAACCCGACCGGGTTGAACCCGGTCGCCTGACCGGTCTCGGCCTCGAGCCGGTTGTACAGATCTCGGGTGTACTGGCGCAATCGGGTCGAGGTCTCCGACAGCGACCCGAACGTCACCATCAAACCCGCTGCGTGCCAGGTGGTTCCGCTGGTCACCCGGTCGCGTTCGAGCAGCACCACGTCCTCGCCGGCGGCGGCCAGGTGGTAGGCCACCGAGGTGCCGATCACGCCGCCACCGATCACCACCACTCGGGTGCGGGTGGGCAGTTCTGTGGTCCGGGCAGGGGTCATCGGGCAACCTCGATCGTGGGTCGGAGGCCGACTGGCAAGGGCGTCGGTCGGGGCGACTCAAGCATGACAACCCGGGTGGGGGCTAGAGCCAGCCGTTCTCCTCGGCGATGCGCGCGGCGTCGGCGCGGTTGCGGGCGTTGGTCTTGCCGATCGCGCTGGAAAGATGGTTGCGCACGGTGCCCTCGGAGAGGTGCACCTTGGCCGCGATGTCGGCGATGGTGCCGCCGTGCAGGGCCTCGCGCAGCACGTCGGCCTCGCGGGCGGTGAGCGGGGAGTCGCCGGCGATCAGCGAGTCGGTGGCGAGCTGCGGGTCGACCACGCGCAGTCCGTTGTGTACCCGGCGGACGGCGTCCGCGAGCTCTCGGGCCGGGGTGTCCTTGACCACGAATCCGGACGCTCCGGCCTTCATCGCCCGGCGCAGGAAGCCGGGCCGTCCGAAGGTGGTCACCACCAGCACCCGGGCCGCAGAACCGTTCTGGCGCAACGCGGTCGTGGTCTCGATGCCGTCCATGGCGCCGCCCAGATCGACGTCCATCAGCACCACGTCGGGGCAGAGCCGGGCGACCAGTTCGACCGCCTCGGCGCCCGATGCCGCCCCGCCGACCACGTCGATGTCCGACTCGAGGTCCAGCAGCGCCGCCAGCGCCCCCCGGACCAACGCCTGGTCGTCGACCAGGATCACCCTGATGCTCACGCCGCTGGCTTCCGCTGCCGGGTGACGACCAATTCGAAGCCGGGGTTCAGCCGCCGGGTGTTGACCACGCAGTCGGCGACCCTGGCCCGCTCGCGCAGACCGTGCAGCCCGCTGCCGTCACCGGCGTCGGTGTCGCCCGTGCCGTCGTCCGCGATTCGCAGGTCATCGCTGCCCAGGGTGACGGTGCAGCGCGTCGCGCCCGCGTGCCGGATCACGTTCGTCACCCCCTCACGCACGGCCCAGGCGAACAACTCTTTCAGATCGGCGGAGACGGCGTCGACGGCGGTCGGCACGTCGGCCTGCACCCCGGCGTCGGCCAGTGCCTGCCGGGCCCGGGCCAGCTCGCCGGGCAGCGAGATCTCCCGGAAGCCGACCACCGTGCGCCGCACGTCGGCCAGCGCCTCGCGGGAGAGGGCCTCCAGCGAGACGATCTCCGCCCGGGCGCGGTTCACGTCGACGTCCATCAGCCGGCCGGCCAGTTCGGCCTTGACCGTGATCACGGTCAGCGAGTGACCGAGAATGTCATGGACGTCGCGGGCCAGCCGGGCCCGTTCCTCCTCGATCGCCATCC
This sequence comes from Kineosporiaceae bacterium, assembly GCA_036758885.1. Taxonomy (GTDB): domain Bacteria; phylum Actinomycetota; class Actinomycetes; order Actinomycetales; family Kineosporiaceae; genus DAIOVT01. The sequence continues at coordinate 1,760 of DAIOVT010000243.1, read as the reverse complement.
GGGCGTTCTCCTCACGCGCCAGCATCAGGTCGCGGGTGCGGCGCGCGGCCAGCATGCCCGAACTGACCGCGAGCATCGCCAGCACGATCGCGATCGACAACGACGAGTCGCGGGTCCAGCCGTCCAGGTTTCGGCTGAGCACCTCGAAGCTGATCGCCAGTGCCGCGCCCGCGGTGTACGCCCACATCGGCGGCATGGTCCACAGACCGGCCACCGCCAGGAACACCCAGGTGTTGCCGCCGCTCTGGCCGATCAACGCGGTGGTCAGCAGGGCCAGGGTCAGCAGGCTGGCGTAGCTGAGCCAGCGGAATCGGGACGGTTCGCGCTCCTGGTCGGGCATGCTCCCGTAGGCGTACCGCCGGGAGACCATGAAGTGCCAGACGTAGATGACGCTGAAGGCGACCAGGGCGAGCAGCGCGCCGTCACCGCGGGCACTGTCGCGCAGCTTCCAGGCGCTGGTGAACGACTCGGAGAGGAAGACCAGCCAGAGGGCGGCGAGGAAGAAGCCCCGGAAACGCCAGTTCGCCGCCCGCCCCCACAGGCCAGGGCCAGGGGAGCGGACGGCGTCGGTCATGGCGGTCAGTTTGTCAGCCTGTTCGTGAGTCGGTTCGTGAGTCGGCTCGTGAGCGGTGCCGCCGGGTGATCAGACCCGCGCGGTGTCCTTGCGGAACCGCCACACCGCACCGCCGATGAAGATCACCGCCCAGACCAGCAGGTTGATCACCCAGGAGATCTTGAAGGCGTCGTGGGTGCCGGCCGTGGTCAGCGTCAGCGGCCAGTGGGCGATCTGCGCGAATCCGTAGATCGGGGTCATCGAGGCGATCTGTCCGTAGGTGCTGTTCGGGTCGATCGGGGCGCTGAAGATGCCGCCGAAGATCGACAGGATGGCCAGGATCGGGCCGAGGAACTGCATCGCGTTGTCGCTGGGCAGCAGGTAGCCGAGGAACAGTCCGAGCGCGGCGAAGAGCAGCGAGCCGAGCACGATGATCGCGGCGGTGGACATCCAGGTGCTGCCGGACATGTGCGCCTTGCCGCTGATCTCGCCGACCGCGTAGGTGACCGCGGTCGCCAGCACGCCGACGACCAGGGCGCTGAGCACCTTCATCAGGATGTACGCGGTCGGGTTGAGCGGGGTGAGCCGCAGTTGCCGGCTCCAGCCGGTGGCGCGTTCGATCGAGACCGAGGCCCCGGCCGCGGTGGTCGCCATCACCGCTCCGTACAGCGCCATGCTCACCATCAGGTAGGCGCCCACGTTGGCGATCACGCCCTCGCCCATCGAGTCGTCCTTGCCGGAGATCTGCGAGGCGATGAACAGGAACATGACGGTCGGGAAGACCAGGGTGAAGATCAGGGTGCGGCGGTTGCGCATGATGCGTCGCAACTCGATGCGCAGCACCTTGCCGGTCATGCCGCCGGCCCGGGCGACAGGCCGGTCGGTGAGGTCGATGGTTGCCGTGCTCATGGTGATTCTCCTACGGGCAGAAGCGTTCTCAGGAAGGGGGATGGTGGCTGGGCTCACTCGGAGGTCAGCGCGACGAAGGCGTCCTCGAGGCCCTGCGCGATGATCTCGAGATCCTTGGCCGGGGTGTTCGTGAGCAGGTACCGGGCCACCGCGTCGGAGTCGGTCGCGTGCACGGTGATCACGTCGCCGCGCACGTCCACGCCGTCGGCGCCGGGAACCAGTTCCAGGTCGGTGTCGGTCACGCCCGGCCAGGTGGCCCGCACGGTCCGGCCGCGGCCGAGTGCCTTGATCTCGCCGG
>DAIOVT010000242.1:0-6394 GCA_036758885.1 Kineosporiaceae bacterium | reverse complement strand
GACGGCGACGATCCGCAGGACCCGTCCGGCGGAACCGGCTCGTGAGCCTGGTGCTCGTGTGACTACTGGGAACCATGTTTCTGCTGGTGAAAGCCCACTTACGCTCCGTGAGCGGCGCCAGGTATGTCCGGTTCGGCCGTCCGGGTGAATCTCGAGCCGGCTGAGATGTGGCTGTGATCAGGGGATCTGTCCCCGGCCGGGGTGTCGCGGATCGATGGCCAACTCGCCCGGTGTGTCGGACGCCGGTTACCTGAAGTGAGGGCTCCGGACCTCTAATCTCTGCGACGTGAACGGACGCCATTCCACAGCAGACGAAGACCGCCGGTGGGCTCCGAACGCCAGGAACGCCGTGCTCAGCATGGCGCCCATTGCGGCAGTGGTCATCGCCCTCGGTGCGGGTGCCTCCGGCCTGGCGACCGGTAACCCGCAGCTCGCCGCCGCCGGTGCCATGACCGGTGCTGCCGGTGTGGCGCTCTCCGAGGCGGCGAACCGTTCGGCCCGGCGCCGGCATCGCACCGAACGCAGCGCGATGCGCAGCCAGCTGCGTGATCTCGAGGCGGCGGTCGCCCAGCTCTCCCGCAAGCTCGACGGCGTCTCCGCCGTGCTGCACCCCGAACCTGCCAGCCTGCCGGTCAGTGCCCCGGCGCCCCAGGTGGCCGCGGCACAGGTGGCCGGGCCGGTCACCCCGCACGCGCTGCCGATCCTCACCGCCAACCGTCGCGGCCTGCAGAGCTGCGCCCCCGACCTGCCGGGTCTTCCGGTCACCGCCACCGGCTCGCTGCCGCTGCCGGCGCCGGCCGGGGTGGCGCCGTCCGAGGCCGAGAAGACGCCCGAACCCGCCTACGCGGCGGCCGGTCCGGACACCCCGGTGGTCGGCGGACCGACCGTCGGCGCCCCCGGTGGCGGCCTCGGTGCGCTGGGCCTGCCGGGGCAGCGTCCGCCGGCGACCCCGATCTCCGGTCTCGCCCTCTCGCCGCTGGTGCTGCCGGCGCTCTCCCGGCTGACCCCGGGCCCCTCGGACCGGCTCGGTCCCGACCGGCAGGTGCGGACGCCGTCCATGGCCGAGCTCGAGGTGGTCACCCGCACGGGTTCGCTGGACCTGGCGATGATCGCCTCGGCCGCCTCCGAGCGCGGTGCGCACCCCTCGGGCGACTCCCGATCGGCGACCGCGCTCGTGGTGAGAACCGCTGTGGCGCAGTCGGTTCGCTCGGTGGAACAGCCGGTGCTGGGGGCTGCGGTGATCGACCTGCGCAGCGCTCCGGACATGCTCGAGGTGGCCGAGAAGCCCAGCACGGTGCACGAGGTCAGGTTCGTCACCGAGGAGCGGGCGGAGGAGCGGTCCGCCGTTCGTCCGCCGGTCGCCCGGGTCGCCGACCCGGCCGCGCGCGAGGCCCTGTTCAGCCCGCGGAACTGGCCGGGAGCCTCGGGGCTGCCGGCCGAGGAATGGGGCCGCCCCAGCGGTGTCGACGCCGACATCGCCGAGCTCCGCCGCTTGGCCTCGACCGGCCGGACCGCCTCTCGGGCAATGCGTTCCAGCGTTCCGCCCTCGCCCTACTTCACCCCCGGCGCCTTCGACCCCGAGGCGTCCACCGGTTTCTGAACCGGTCCTGCACCATCGAGCCCGCGACCGGGAAGATCCGGTCGCGGGCTCGTCGTGTGTCATCGATCGTGTGTCATCGATCGTGTCACTTGTCGATGTCACCGACCACGAAAAAGGTCGACCCCAGCACGGCGACCATGTCGGCGACCAGGCAGCCCGGCAGGATGCGTGAGAGCACCTGCACGTTGTTGAACGACGCCGAACGCAGCTTCAGCCGCCAGGGCACCTTGTCGGCGCGCGAGACCAGGTAATACCCGTTGATCCCCAACGGATTCTCGGTCCAGGTGTAGATGTGCCCCTCCGGCAGTTTCAGCACCTTCGGCAACCGCACGTTGACCGGACCGGGCGGCAGCCCGTGCAGCCGGTCGACGCAGGCCTGCGCCAGATCGAGGCTGACGTGCACCTGCTCGAGCAGCACCTCCAGGCGGGCCAGGCAGTCGCCGTCCGAGCGGGTCACCACCCGCCCCGGTCCGCCGTCCTCGAACAGTTCGGCGTAGCCCAGGTACGGGTCGTCCCGGCGCAGGTCGACGTCCAGCCCACTGGCCCGGGCGATCGGACCGCTGACGCCGAAACCGGCCGCCAGTTCGGTGCTGAGCACGCCGACGCCGCGAGTGCGGGCCCTGATGATCTCGTTGCCCACCAACATGTTCTCCAGGTCGGGCAACCGGCGGCGGACCATCGCCACCGCGGCGCCGGCCCGGCCCAGCCAGCCGGCGGGCAGGTCCTCCTTGAGTCCGCCGACCCGGTTGAACATGTAGTGCATCCGGCCGCCGCTGACCTCCTCCATCACCGCCTGCAGTTCCTCGCGCTCCCGGAAGGCGTAGAAGACCGGGGTGATCGCGCCGAGTTCGAGCGGGTAGGAGCCGAGGAACATCAGGTGGTTCAGCACCCGGTTCAGCTCGGCCAGCAGGGTGCGCGCCCAGGTGGCCCGCTCGGGTACCTCCATGCCGAGCATCCGCTCGGCCGCCAGCACCACACCGAGCTCGTTCGCGAATGCGGAGAGCCAGTCGTGCCGGTTCGCCAGCACGATGATCTGCCGGTAGTCGCGCACCTCGAAGAGCTTCTCGGCACCCCGGTGCATGTAGCCGACGATCGGCTCGGCCGAGACGATGCGTTCGCCGTCCAGAACGATCTGCAGCCGCAACACACCATGTGTCGCAGGGTGTTGCGGACCGATGTTCAGCACCATGTCGGCGGTGGCGAGTTCCCCGGCGCCGACGCCCACGCTCAGCTCTCGGGTGCCGCCGGGGGAGTCGGCGGTGGGCACCGCGTGGACGTCACTGCTCACCTCGGCAGTCTGCCACTGGCCCGGACGGCCGCCGGCAGCGATGTGACAACCTTGAGGGCATGAGCCAGGACGCACCGCCGCCGCAGGAACCCGGTACCCGACGGGTGAGCGCCGACCCGTTCGACGCGCCGGATGTCGAGTGGCGCCGCATCTCGCCGAAGTACGCGCTGGTGCAGCAGCTGAGTCTCTGGATGATCACCGTGGTGCTGCTGATCGCGCCGGTGGTCTGCTGGCTGATCTGGCACAAGTGGTGGCTGCTGCTGATCATCGGCGTGCTCGTCGTGGGCGCGGTGATCGAGAGTGCGTTGCTCGGCCGTCAGGTGCGCGCCTGGGCGTACGCCGAGCGACGCGAGGAACTGCTGGTCCGCTCCGGGATCATGTGGCGCAACATCGTCGTGGTGCCCTACGGGCGGCTGCAGTACGTGGACGTCGAGGCGGGCCCGCTGTTGCGCTGGCAGAACCTCGCCGACGTCCAGCTGCACACCGCCTCGGCGGCCTCGGACGCGAAGATCCCCGGTCTGGACGCCGCGGAGGCGGCCCGGCTGCGTGATCGTCTCACCGAGCGCGGCGAGGCCCGGCTGGCGGGGCTGTGAGTGATCCGTCCGTGAGTGATTCGCCTCCGGCGCAGCCGGTCTCAGATCTTCCCGGCGGCGGCGCGGCGGCCGCCGGCCCGTTCCGCGGGGCGGACGACGAGGGCTGGGTGCGGGTGCATCCGCTGACCCCGTGGATCAAGTCGTGGCAGCTGGTGGCGGTGGCCATCTTCTTCGTCGTCCATCAGCTCAGCACCAATCTTCCGGACGCGCTGTCGCGAGTGCGTGACCTCGGCGAGGTCGGCACGCGGGGGTTGCTGCTCGGCGGTGCGGTTCTGGCACTCGCCGCCGTCGCCGTGATCGCGCTCGCCATCCTGTCGTGGCGGATGACCCGCTACCGGATCGCCGGTGACCGGCTGGAGTTGCGGGCCGGGGTGCTGTTCCGCCAGCACAAGCTCGCCCAGCTGGACCGGATTCAGGCCGTCGACATCTCTCAGCCGCTGCTCGCCCGGATCGCCGGGCTGTCCCGGCTCACCGTCGAGGTCGCCGGATCGGGCTCCTCCAAGTTCGAGCTCGCCTACCTGAGCGACGACACGGCCAAGGAGGTCCGCAACCGGTTGCTCGCAGGATCGGCGGGGCTGGACCTGGCGCCGGACCGGCCCGCGCCCGAGGCCGCCGAGCTGCACAGCATCGAGGTGCCGATCGGACGTCTGCTGGCCTCGATCCTGCTCTCCCCGTTGGCGATCGTCATGATCGTGTTCCTGCTCGCCTCGCTGACCGAGGTGGTCACCCGAACCGTCGGGCTGGCCGCGATGCTGCCCGCGCTGGTGGGTCTGGCCGGTGGCGTCTGGTCGCAGTTCGCGGGCGGCTTCGGGTTCCGGGTCGCCTCCTCACCGGACGGCGTGCGGGTGCGGCGGGGGCTTCTGGAGCAGCGCAACCAGACGGTGCCTCCCGGCCGGGTGCAGGCGGTCTCGGTGCATCAGCCCTGGTTGTGGCGGCGGTTCGGCTGGTGGCGGGTCGAGGTCAACGTCGCCGGATACGGCAAGGGCAGCAGCGACGCCGAGCACTCGACGTCGCGGGTGCTACCGGTCGGCACCCGCGACGAGGCCGCGGCCGTGCTGTGGTTCGTCTCGCCGGATCTGGGTGAGGAACCCGGTGAGCAGCCGGGCGCCCTGCTCGACCTGGCCATGACCGGTCAGGGTGATGCCGGGGGTTTCGTCACCTCGCCGCCCCCGGCCCGCTGGCTCGACCCGCTCGCCTGGCGGCGCAACGGGTTCCGGATCACCCGGACGGCGTTGCTGATCAGGTCGGGGGCGTTGCGGCGGGCGGTGACGCTGGTTCCGCACGAGCGCACCCAGTCGCTCGGCGCCGCCCAGGGACCGCTGCAGCGCCGCTTGGGTCTGGCCTCGTTCGCCCTGCACTCGACGCCCGGGCCGATCAGCCCGAGGGTGCCGCACCTGGCCGAATCCGTTGTCGCACAACTGCTCGAGGACCAGGCCGAACGCGCTCGGCAGGCGCGGGCGACGGCCCGTCCGGAGCGCTGGATGCAGCCGGGCACCGGGTCGGCCGGGTCCGGGGCCTGACCGCACTCCGCCACACTCCGGTGTACTCCGGTGTACTCCGGTGCCGGGTGCTCCGGCTCGGCGTCTCAGCGCACCTGTTGCAGCAGCCAGCCGAACCCGCCGAGCCCGCCCGGGTCGAGCAGTTCGGCACGGGCACCGCGCTCGGCCAGGGTCTTCGCCGTCCATTGGCCGGTGTCGGCGCCGGTGCCGGCCGTGGTGCCGAGCTGTTGCAGGGCCTCGCGCTGCGAGGTGAGCCGCGAACCGGTTGCGCCGCACCGCAGCCCGGCCTCGGCCACGGCGTCGAGGGCGACGTGCGCGGTGATGTCGCAACCGCCGTCCGGAACGGCGGGTACCACGCGCCCCGCGCGATAGCCGGTCAGGCTGCCCGTGGGTGGCCGTGAGCGGCGGTCGTGACCGTAGTCGACGGCCAGCGCGGCGACCGCGTTCGCCGAGCTGGCGCGCTCGATCACGTTGCCCCACAACGCATCCCGCGTGATGCCGACCTCGGCCCGGCTGCCCGCCGGTGCGCCGGTCAACGGCCACCAGCGCTCGCACCAGGCGAGTTGCTCCTCGTCCGCCGGGGGTCCGAGCTCCTCCTCGCCGGTATGGGTCTCGACCAGGACCTGGCGGGCCCGGCCCGCGTCGTCCAGCTCCAGAACCGCGACCGGGGCGGTGTCGAGCAGTTCCCAGGCGATCACCAGGGCGCCGTCCAGGGCGTCGTCCGGCAGTTGGTCCAGGCCCGGCGACCAGCCGATCCCGGCGGGCAGCCCGGCCGGCCGGGGCACCAGGTCGACGGCATGCAACCGCAGTGCCGGCTCGTCCGGCGACGCAGCCGGTCCGGCGGCACGGGCGGCCATCGCGCTGACCAGTTCGCCCCGGCCGGCGCCGATGTCGACGATCGCGCTCGCTCGTTCGCGGACCGCCAGCTCGGTCAGCGCCTCGGCCAGGGCGGCGGGAGCGGCGTGCACGGCGGTGCGGAAGTGTGCCGCCGGAGCTCCGCCGGGCCCGGGCCGCCGATAGAAGCCGTCGGGCCCGTAGAGTGCCCAGTGCCAGGCTCGGGGCCAGTCGGTCGTCGTCACCGGACCAGCCTGTCAGTCCACGTGCCGCAGGAGGATCCGATGGCTGCACCGGTCACGCCGATACCGGCCGAGCTGCTGCCCGGGGTGCTGGCCGAGGCCCGTGTCGCCCGGGACGCCGCGCTCGATGCGTCCGGGATCGTGGTGCGTCACCCCGCCGACGGTGCCGAGGCGGAGACGATCGGCACGCTCTACGACCGGATCTGGGGCGTGCCGGACTCCACGCCCGTGCTGCCCGGGGAGGTGCTCCGGGTCTATCAGCAGACCGGGCAGTACCTCGCCATCGCCGACGACCGACGGACCGGGGAGGTGCTGGCCGCCTCGCTGGGCATTCTGGC
>DAIOVT010000241.1:0-6421 GCA_036758885.1 Kineosporiaceae bacterium | reverse complement strand
AGGTGGCTCGAACAGGCAGCTCGATCAGGTGGCTCGATCAGGTGGCTCGAACAGGCAGCTCGAACGGGCGGCTTGATCAGGAGACCGGAACGACCGGGGCGGCGACGCTCTCGACCAGCTGGCCGATCAGGGTGGCGACCGACGACTTGACCTCCGGGTCGGTGATGGTGTCGCCGTCCAGCACCTCGTGTGCCGAGCCGACACCGACGGTGTCCTCGAGCACCTTGGCGCCGGCGATCCCCAGCGCGCGGACCAGACCCTCGCGGGCCCACTGGGCTCCGTACTGCACGGGCGAGGCGGCGAGTACCGCGGAGGGCGTGCCCTTCAGCGGCGAGGCGCCGTGCGGGCGCGAGGCCCAGTCGATCGCGTTCTTGATCAGCGAGGGCGGCAGGCCGTTGTACTCCGGCGTGACCACGAGCAGGGCGTCGGCCTCGCCCACCGCCTCGCGCAGCGCTGTGGCAGCGGCGGGCACGGCGTTCGCGTCGAGTTCCTCGCTGTAGTGCGGCAGATCGTTGAGCTGATCGAAGTACACGGCGTCCACGCCGGCAGGCAGTTCCCGGGCGGCAGCCCGAGCAAGCCGCCCGTTGAACGAGTCGGGGCGCTGGCTGCCCACGAGCACGAGAACCTTCACTGTGACCTCCCGGTCAGTGATCAAAGTCGTCGTCCGGACGTAATCGTCAAGACATTGACCAATCTGGCCAGCCGGAAGAAAGAAGTCAAGTTATTGACCAACAGGGTATCGTGATGCGCATGACACCCCGACCGTCCGCCCTGCCGGCCTCGACGGCCGCCGAGGCTGCGGTCGCGGGAGCCGTCCCTGCGGTCGCCGAGGCCGTTGACGCCGTCCTCGACGAGGACTGTCCGGACGCACCGTGCCCCCTCGCCGAGGCTGCCGTGCCGGACGAGGCGGACGAGGCGGACGATCGCGCCTCGGAACTCGCGGTCAGTTGCACCGAGGCCGGCGTGCTGGACGCATCGGGCCGGGTGCCGTTGGCCGCCCTGCTGGCCAGGGCCGAGCGTGCCTTCAACGCCGAGTTCGACCGCCGTCTCGTCGAGTCACAGTTCGAGGCGCTGTCGATCGCGCACTCGCGAAACATCTTGCGGCACCTCGGTTGCGGCCCGATGCGAGCCAGCCTGATCGTCGCGAAGGGTGAGGTCTCGAAGCAGGCGATCAGCCAGCAGATCGCCCACCTCGAACGCAACGGCTACGTGACCGTCACTCCCGACCCCACCGACCAGCGCGCCCGCATGCTCGCCCTCACCGAACAGGGCGAACGCGCTCAGGCGATGGTGAACCGGCTGTTCACCGAGATCGAGGACGACTGGATCGCGGAGCTCTCCAAGCGCAGCGAGCACACCGAGCACCTGCGTCCCGCGTTGCTGGCACTGCTCGAGATGCTCGGCCCGATCGCCACACGCTGCTGAACGGGCCGAGGCCCAAGCAGTTCTGCATGATCACGGGGTGGTGACGAGGCAGTTCTGCATGATCACGCGGGAGGTGGCGGGTGTTCGAAGGGCGTGCGGTTCTGCATGATCACCGGGGGTGGTGTCAGAGCTTCTGGACGGCGCGGCGCAGCTCGGTGAGCTGGTCGAGCTCGGCGTTGACCGGAGCGATCACCTCGGTGTCGATGATGGCAGAGACGTTCTTGGCCAAGGATTTTCGCGCCTGGCGGCCGCGGCGTGCGGCGCCGACCGTGGTGACGCGCCGTCCGATGGCGGCGATCGCCAGACCGATCACGGCGCCACCGGCCGCGAGCCAGGTTGGCAGCGGGATGCGGTGCCAGCTCGGGGTGGGGGGTTGCGGGAACAGGAACCAGTCGAGCACGAAGAGCACGGCCAGCCAGAGCAGTCCGACGACCAGGGCGATCGAGGCCAGCCATTGGACGGCGCCCCAGACGCGCCACCAGAGCGGCGGATCGAGATGCAGGTCGGTGCGGGCGGCGGCCTCGTCGAGCTCGTCGGGCAGTGGCTGCTTGGTGGCCTCGACCACGGATTCGACACGCAGCCGGGCGGTCTCGGGCAGCCCGTGCGAGGCGTCCCGGCTCAGGTGACGCATCGCCTCGTCGAGCCGGGCGACCGCGAGCGGGTCGGCCGCGATCGCGGTACGGCGCACCGCGGGGGTGCCCGCGTGGGCGTCGTCCGGGGTCACCTCCGCGCGACGCCGGCCCAGCCCCAGCCGGGCCAGTGGATCCGGACGCGCCCGGCGCACCCAGCGCAGGAACGGCCAGCCCACCGCGCGGGTGCCGTGATGCCGGTAGGAGCCCGCCACCGCGGCCTCGACCTGGCTTCCGCCGGCCGCCTCGGTGGCCGCGTCGATCAGTTCCGAGCGGCGGTCCTTGGAGACCGAGCGGTCGGCCATCGAGGCCATCGACGACGTGAGATCCGTTGCCAGCCAGTCGATGTCGGCATCGATGCGGGTGACGATAGCGCGGCGCTCGGCCACCCTGGCGGCCAGCTCGCGGCGCAGTGCCTCGACCCCCTCGCCGGTGGTCGCCGAGACCGGCAGCACCCGGACGCCCTCGAGGCCGTCGGCGATCAGCAGCCGTTGCAGGTCGGCCACCGTGCCCGCGCGGGCCTCGCCGGTGAGCCGGTCGACCTGGTTGAGCAGCACCATGGTGACCGCGTCATGGCGACCGAACTGCTGCAGATATCCCTCGTGCAGGGCGGCGTCCGCGTACTTCTGCGGGTCGACCACCCAGCCGAAGATGTCAACCACCTGCACCAGCCGGTCGACCTCGGCGCGGTGCGCCGACACCTTCGAGTCGTGATCGGGCAGGTCGAGCAGCACCAGGCCCTCGAGCTCGCCGCCCGGGTGCCGCTGCCGGTTCGGGATCTGCAGCCAGTCGAGCAGGTCCTCGGCGCCGTCGCCGTAGACCGCGGCCAGCGGTGAGGAGGTGGTCGGCCGACGGATGCCGGTGGTCGCCCACTCGGTCTCGGTGATCGCGTTGAACAGTGAGGACTTGCCGCTCCCGGTGGCTCCGGCCAGGGCCACCACGGTGTGGCTGGTGCCGTGACCCAGCCGAGCGGTGGCGGTGCTGGTGGTGGTGCGGATCCGGGTGACCACCTGCTCGTCGAGGCGTCCGGCACCGAGATCGGCGACCTGCTCGAGCGCGGCGAGCCGGCGCCGCAGCTCGTCGACCTCGCGCGCGGCGGAACGGGAGTTGCCCCTGCCGCCGGAGCTGGCAGCGCTCATTCCGCACCTCCGGCGGGTCGGGTGGGTGCCTGGGGCAGAACGCCTTCGGCGAGGGTGCGGGCCGATCGGCGCAGCGCCTCGGGCAGTTCGGCCGCGACGTCGATCGAGGCCAGCACGTCGTCGTAGCGGGCGGCCTCGGCGGCGTACACCTCGCCGGCCCGCTCGATCAGCGCGGCGCGGGCCTTGGCCGCGAGCGAGCGGATCGCCTGATCGCCGAGCAGCGCCTCGAGCAGCGCGTGGCCGACGGCGCTGGCGCCACCGGCGATCGCCGCCTCGGCACCGGTCAACCCGCCGGTCTGGGAGAACACCAGGAACATCACGGCCGCCGCGGTGCCGTTGACACCGAAGGAGAGGATGCGCGCGGTCGACTTCTTGTCGCCGCCGACGTTGCGCACCAGCTCGAGCAGCTCGCCCTGCCAGGCCCGGACGGCGGCCGCCGCACGGGTGTCGAGCTCGGGCGAGGAGCGGGCCAGGGTGCCGTGCTCGTCACCGGCGACCAGCTGCTCGCCCCCCGGCCGGGCCCGCCAGCGCCGGGCGACGTCCGCCGCGGCGGCGTCGCCGCGGGTACGGATCAGCGTCTGCACCGCGGACTCGACGCTCTCGTTGAGTTCGGCGGTGGCCTTGCGCCGTCCGGTGAACAGCCCCGTCACCTGATCGCGCACCCGGCCGAGCCCGGATCGCAACTGCCGGAACACCTCTCCGGTGCCGAGCAGTTCCTCCCAGCGGGCCAGCACCTCGCCGCGCATCAGGTTGCCCTGCTCGATGTCGCTGCGAATCTCTTCCAGCGCAGTCGAATACGCCGCCCTGACGTCCTCGCGCAGCGCCGCGATCGCCTCGCTCTGCCGGTCCAGGGCGGCGGCCACGGTGTCGGCCCGGTTCGCCAGGTCGCCCATCGAGCCCTGCAGCGAGCGCCGGATCGCGGCGTCCCGGGCCTCTCGGTCATTGCCCAGCCGGTCGAGCCATTCCCGCAGTGGCGCAACGGATTCGGCCGGCAACCGGCCCTCCTGCAGCTCCTGCTCGGCGACGGTGACGATCGGGGTGCCGGCCAGGTGCTGCTCGGCGAGCATCTGGGCCAGGTGCTCGGCCAGTGGGGCCGCGCCCTCGGCGGGCACCCGGTTCATCACGATCACCAACGGGGTGCCCTGCCGTTGCGCCTTCTCGAGGAAGTCCCAGGGCACGGCGTCGGCGTAGCGGGCAGCGGTGGTGACGAAGATCCACAGGTCCGCCGCGGCGAGCAGTTCCGCTGCCAGCGTGCGGTTCTCGACCGACACCGAGTCGATGTCGGGGCTGTCGAGCAGCGCGACGCCGTCCGGCAGCACGTTCGAGGCGACCAGCCGCAGCTCGCGGTGGCCGTGGGCCTCGCCCTGCAGCACCCGGGCCAGGTTCGGCAGCACGTGCCCGCCCTGGAACCAGGCCGCGTCGCTCGGGTCGTGCACCAGCACCGGGGCCATCGTGGTCGGCCGCAGGTAGCCGGGGCGGGTGACGTCGGCGCCCAGCACGCTGTTGGTCAGCAGCGACTTGCCGGAGCCGGTGGAACCGCCGATGACGACCAGCGCCGGTGCGTCCAGGTTGCCCAGCCGGGGCATCACGTGGTCGTCGAGCTGACGGATCATCGCGGCGGTGTCGGACCCGGCCTCGCGGGCCCCGGGCAGGGTCGGGTCGAGCCGCGCCCGCGTCAGTGCGAAGCGCAGTTCAGCTGCGGCCCCCAACAGGGCCGTGACCTCGGTTCCCATGATCTGGACGACGCTATCCGACCGGGGCTGCGCCGGACCGGTGAACAGGCCGCTCGGACGCATCGGCGACTAGGCTTCGGCCATGACTGACAGCCGTTTCCTGACCCTGCTCCGCGACCAGGTCCGCAACGAGTTCACCGCGAGCCAGCAGTACATCGCGCTGGCGGTGTGGTTCGACTCGCGGGACATGCCCCAGATGGCCGGTCACTTCTACCGGCAGTCGGTCGAGGAGCGGAACCACGCCATGATGATGGTGCAGTACATGCTGGACCGGGACATCGACGTCGAGATCCCGAACGTGGACGCGGTGCGCAACGAGTTCAAGAAGCCGACCGAGCTGGTGGCGCTGGCCCTCGCCCAGGAGGAGACCGTCACCACCCAGATCAGCGAGCTGTTCAAGGCCGCCCGCGCCGAGGACGACGTGCTCGGTGAGCAGTTCATGCTCTGGTTCATCAAGGAGCAGGTCGAGGAGGTCGCCTCGATGAAGACCCTGCTGGCGATCGCCGAGCGCGCCGACAACGACTGGTTCGAGATCGAGACCTTCCTGGCCCGCGAGGTGGTCGGTGACGCGGGCACCGATGCGTCCGCGCCGGCCGCCGCGGGCGGAGCGCTCTAAAGCGGGTCACGGCGGTAGGTTTCGTCATCCTGGCCATGAAGGGGGACAGGCCTGATGACGCAGGACGCTGAGTGGGATCCGGCCGCGAACGGTGGGGCCGGGGGATGGGTTCACCGAACGCCCGACGCCCCCGGCAGCGGCGGGTCCGAGCCTGCCCCGCCCACCCGGGAGAGCAAGCCGCTCGCGCCCGGGCGCGGCGTCCATGACGCGCCCACCGTGATCCGTGACCACCACGGGCTGCCTCCTGTCGTGCCGCCCAGGGCCGACGTTCCACCGCCCGGACAGTTGCCCGGACAGTCATTCCCGCCGCCTCCGTCCGCCGCGCCGCTGCCGCTGTCCTCGGCACCGCTGTCCTCGGCGCCGCTGCCGTCGGCACCTCCGTCTTCTGCACCGCCGCCGCCGTTCACGGCGATGCCGCCGGGCGGGGCGCCGTCCGCCGCGGCTGAGCCGCCCGAGAAGTCACCTCGACCGGTCGGGATATTGGTGCTGATCGGGGTGGTCGTCGGTCTCCTGCTCGCGACCGGGGCCGTCTTCGCAGGCCTGCTGCTGAACCGGACGCACGGCGATCGGACCGTTGCCGCGTCCGTGCCGCCGAGCGGGGGCACGGCCACCGGGAGCCCGTCGGACGGCGCCGGCGCCGGGCCGAGCTCGCAGATCACCGCGGACGACGTCAGCGGCACGCAGAGCGCCACGACCACAGCGCCCGCAGCAACCGGCACCACCGATCCGGAGGGCCGGGCGGCGAACGACGGGACCACCGCGATCGACGCCTCGTTGGCGGACTCGGCGCTCGCCCCCACGGCCGCCGGGGTCATGACCGAGTTCTTCACCGCGATCCACACCCGCCGGCTGACCGACGCCTATGAGAAGTACACACCG
>DAIOVT010000240.1:0-6474 GCA_036758885.1 Kineosporiaceae bacterium | reverse complement strand
ATCGACAGACCGAGGTCGAAACACCGCCGGCTGATCGCTGAACCCAGTTGCGGCGCAGGCTCTTTCGTCGTCCGGTCGGCCACGATCTCGACGCCGGCCATCAGCCCGCGGCCACGGACGTCGCCGATGCACTCGTGCCGCTCCTGCAGTTCCAGCAGCCCCGCACGTAACCGCTCCCCCGCCACCGCGGCCCGTTCCACCAGCCGTTCCCGCACCAGTACCTCGAGCACCGCCAGACCGACGGCCGCCGGCAGCGGGTCTGAGACGTGGGTGGTGTAGAAGAGGAATCCGCTCTCGTGGGCGCGCTGCTCGATCTCGGGTGTGGTCAGCACCGCGGCCAGCGGCAGCCCGGCGCCCAGGGTCTTGGAGAGGGTCAACAGGTCCGGGGTGATCCCGTCGCGCTCGTGGGCGAACATCGCGCCGGTGCGTCCGAGCGCGGTCTGCGCCTCGTCGACGATCAGGTGCATGCCGCGTTCGCGGCACTTGCGCGCCAGCGCCGCCAGGTACCCCTGTGGCAGTTCGATGATCCCGCCGGAGGAGAGGATCGGTTCGGCGATGAAGGCGGTCAGCGCCCCGGTGCTCTGCCGGTCGATCAGGTCGAACCCGTCGTCGAGTTCGGTCTGCCAGTCGAGCTCGCCGGTAGCGGTGACGAACCGCGGCCGGTAGGCGTTCGGCGCCGGGATCGCCAGCGATCCGGGAGCCGCCGGGCCGTAGCCGCGCCGTCCGCTCGCGTACGTCGCCGAGACCGCGGCGCCGGTCATGCCGTGCCAGGACTGCGCGAAGGCGACCACCTCCCAGCCACCGGTGACCAGCTTCGACATCCGCAGCGCGGCCTCGTTCGACTCGGCACCGGTCGAGAGCAGCAGCACCTTCTCCAGCCCGGGCCGCAGCGAACCGAGTGCCTCACCCAGGTCGATCACCGGCCGGGAGAGCATGCCCGAGAACAGGTGGTCGAGCCGGCCGATCATCTCGGTGACCACCTCGACGATCGCCGGGTGGCTGTGGCCGAGGATCGAGCTCATCTGCCCGCTGGTGAAATCGAGGACGGCGCGCCCCGAGGCGTCCTGCACGTACGAGCCCTGCGCCCGTTCGGCGACGAAGGAGAGGAAGTCCCCGCCGCCGCCGTAGCGGACCAGATGCTTGGCGGCGCGCGAGAGATCGGCGGAGTCGTCGGTGCCGAGCTGGTCCGGAACGGGCATGGGTACTCCTCGGGTGCGGGATCGGTCTCAGGTTCGGGTGCTCAGGGGCGAGGCCGAACTCGTGGTGGCGCAGCCGGAACCGGCCGGTTCTCACGCTACCGATCGCCGCGGGATCCGGAAGGCCTGCGGGGCGGGCTCTGCACCGGTCCGGTCCAGGGCATCCCACGTCGTTCACACTGGGGTTGTGGACGATCAGCAACTGCGTGCCGTCCTGGACGCCGAACGTGCCCGGGCCGAGCAACGGCTGGCCGCTGCCCGGGCCGACTTCGACCGCATCGTCGCGGCCGGCGAACTGGTCGCCACTGACGACGAACACGACCCCGAAGGCATCGGCCTGGCCATGGAGCGGGCCCACGTCAGTGCCGCGGTGGAGAGCGCGCTGCAGCGTCTGGAGCAACTGGACGCCGCGCAGACCCGGCTCACCTCGGATGATTTCGGACGCTGCACCGTCTGCGGCCGGCCGATCCCGATCGAACGGCTGTTGATCCGGCCGACCGCGCTGACCTGCGTCGGCTGCGCGCCGTCCACCCGCTGAGCCGGCCTGAGCCGGCCCGGCACCGATCCCTCTGAGGTACCTCAGAAGGATCGACGCCCGGCGGCGTCCGGCGGTTACGGCTTCTTCCCGATGTGCCGGCCCACCTCAGAAGCGGAACGTGGTGCAGGTCAGAACAGCGGCCGGCGGCCCGGAAGGGCCGGCCGGAACAGCACCGAAGGAGCGGTCCGATGTCGATCTACAGCGACCCAGGGTTCATCCGAGCGGAGATCGGCGCACGCCGGGAGCGGCTGGGCACCGCCGGCCCGCGGGTGCACCCTCGCAGCATCGGCAGGCACCGGGTGTTCACCGCCCTGTTCACCGGCCGCCGGCAGGCCCGGATGTCGGCCCGGCGCGCCTGACCTGCGTGCCGGCCGCGATAATCGGCCCCGTGGCGTTCGACGACACGGGGCTGCGGCCGTTGGTCGGCCGGGACCAGGCCCTGACCCGGCTGGTCGAGGCGACCGGGCTGTTCACCGCGGACGGTCCGGCTGCTCCGACCGGTGGGCTGGTGGTGCTCTCCGGCGACGCCGGTATCGGCAAGACCCGGCTGCTCAGCGAACTCGTCGGCCGGGCCCACCGGCACTCGGTGCGGCTGCTGATCGGGCACTGTCTGGGCGAGGCCGGCAGCATGCTGCCCTACCTGCCGTTCACCGAGATGCTCACCCGGATGCTGGCCGAGGAGGGCGAGGCGCTGGCCGGACTGGTGGCCGCCAACCCCGGCATCGGCCGGCTGCTGCCGACCCTGTCCGGTGAGGAGGTCGGGGAGGCGGTGCGGGTCGGGGGCGCCGATCAGGGCAGCGTCTTCGAGGGTGTGCACTCGGGGCTGGAGCAGCTCTCCCGGCTGGGGCCGTTGCTGGTCGTCGTCGAGGACGTGCACTGGTCCGACCAGTCCTCCCGGGAACTGCTCACCCTGTTGCTCACCCGTGGTTTCACCGGTCCGGTGGCGCTGGTGGTCTCGCTGCGCAGCGACGACCTGCACCGGCGGCACCCGCTGCGCACCAGCCTGACCCTCTGGTCGCGGTTGCCCCGGGTCACCCGGATCGACCTCGGACCGCTCGAGCCGGGGCCGATGCGGGCCCTGGTGCGCGGTGTCGACGCCGGTATCGACGCGCGGTCGCTGGCCTCGGTGGTCGAACGCGCCGAGGGCAACGCCTTCTTCGCCGAGGAACTCGCCGCAGCGGCCCGCCTCGGCCACGGCGCCGCCGCCGACGACCTCTCCCGGCTGCTGCTCGTGCGCCTCGAGCAGTTGGACGACGCTGCGCAGCGCGTCGTCCGGATCGCCTCGGCGGCCGGCCGACGGGTCAGCCACCCGCTGTTGCAGCGCGTGGTGCAGTCGCAGGAGCCGTCGCTGGACCCGTCCCTGGACGGGTCGCTACGGCAGGCGGTGGAACGTCATGTGCTGGTCGCCGACGAGCACGGTTACGCCTTCCGGCACGCACTGCTCGGCGAGACCGTGTACGACGACCTGCTGCCCGGCGAACGGGTCCGGATCCACCAGGCGTATGCCCGGATGCTGGCCGCCGAACCCGAGTTGGCCCCCGCCGCCGAGCTCGCCCGGCACGCGGGGCTGGCCGGCGATCGCGACCTCGCGATCAGCGCGAGCGAACGGGCCGGCGCCGAGGCGATAGCCCTGGGCGGGCCGAACGAGGCGCTGAGCCATCTGGAGAAGGCGCTGAGCCTCAACCCCGGCGACCCACGGACCGTCGTCCGGATCACCCTGGCCGCCGCGGCGGCCGCCGGTGCGTCCGGGCATCTGACCAAAGCCGTTGCCCTGCTAGAGGATCGCCTCGCCCAGGACCAGGACGCCTCCGAGTGCCGGGCCGAGCTGCTGATCGAACTGGCGCTGGCCGCCCGGCTCACCGAGTTGCGCTTCGACGGGCTGGCGATCACCGCCGAGGCGCTCCAACTGGTCGGTGACGACGACTCCGGCCTGCGCGCCCGGGCGCTCGCCGCCCGGGCGCAGGCCTACTCCGACCGCGGACGCATCCCGGACGCGATGAAGACCGGCCGCGACGCCGTGGCGATGGCCGATCGGCTCGGCATGACCGAACTCGGCGCCGAGGTGTGGACGCTGCTGGCCCGGGCCGGTGAACGCGTCGGCGACCTGGACGCCTCCCGTCAGTCCCTGGAGAAGGTGATCGCCGAGGCCACCGCCAGCGGCCCCCAGTTCCGGGCGATCCATCACCTGGGCGGGTTGCATCATCGGGCCGGCCGGCTGCAGGAGGCGCTCAGCACATATCTTCGCGGTGTCGAGGAGGCGCAGCGGATGGGTCTGGGCTGGTCCCCGTACGCCTTCGACTGCCGGGTGCTCGCCATCGTCGCCGCCTACGAGTCCGGACAGTGGGACCTGGCCCTGCAGATCGCCGACCTGACCGGCGAGGACCCCCCTCCGACGGCTCGGGCACTGCTGCAGGGCGCCGCTCTCTATGTCGTAGCGGGCCGCGGAAACCCTTCCCTGGCAAGGGATTTCGCCGACGGCGAACTGCGCCGGTTCTGGGACGACGACGGCATGCTGACCGTGCTGGACGCCTCCGCGCGGATCGATCTGGCCGGTGACGCCGGCGATCTGGCCACCGCGCGGGCGGTGCACGCCGAGGCGATCGGCTTCCTGCGCCACCTCTGGGAGACCGGCCACGTGCGGGCCGAGATCCGGATGAACTCGCTGCTGTTGGGCCAGCTCGCCCGCCGGGCGCGGGTGGCACCGGCCGCCGAACGCACGACCCTGCTCGATCACGGACGCCGCCTCGCCTGGGACGCCGACGCGGTCTGGGCGGACGCCGGCAGTCTGGGTGACGACGGGCCCGAGTCCCAGGCCTGGCAGGCCCGCGCGGTGGCCGAGTTCGCCCGGCTGCGCTGGCTGTGTGCCGCTGACAGTGACGTCGATCCTGCTGCCCTGCAACGGCTTTGGCGCAATGCCGAGGACGCCTTCAGGCGCTACGGGCATCCCTTCGAGGTGGCCCGCTCGCAGCTCGGCCTGATCGAGGTGCTGGCCGCCACCGGCCGGCACGACCTGGCCCGCGACACCGCCGAGGAGGTCAGGGCGACCGCGCAGACGCTGGGGGCCGCCCCGGTGCTGGCGGATCTCGCCGCTCTGCTGGGCGAGGACGCCGCAGCCTCGACGCCCACGGCCCCCCGGCAGTCACTCACCACCCGCGAGCAGGAGATCCTGGCCGAACTCGCCCGCGGCCGTAGCAACCGGCAGATCGGCGAGAAACTGTTCATCAGCACCAAGACCGTCAGCGTGCACGTGTCGAACCTGATGGCCAAGCTCGAAGCGTCCAGCAGGGGTGAGGCGGTCGCCGTCGCCCGCGACCGAGGCCTGCTCCCCTCCCCGTGATCATGCAGAACTGCACGCCGGCGCACCCCACCCACGCCCACGACAACCTCTCCCCGTGATCATGCAGAAGTGTTCGAGGGCGCCGGCCGAGAACCGGGGTTCGGGGTGGAACCGCGAGGCTGTCGGTGGCAACGCCTACGGTGGAACGATGCCGAGCTCGCTCCCCCAAGACCGCCAGGCTCTCGCGACGTCCGTGATCGAGGCGCTCGCCGGCCCGGGCGCCACGTTCCGCGCCGACCAGGAACGTGCCGTCACCGCACTGCTCGAACCGGGCGCACGGGTGCTCGTCGTGCAGGCGACCGGGTGGGGCAAGTCGGCGGTGTACTGGACGGCGACGGCGATCCGGCGCAGCGAGGGTGCCGGGCCGACCCTGGTGGTCTCGCCGTTGCTGAGCCTGATGCGTGATCAGGTCGCGGCCGCCGCGCGGGCTGGGCTGAACGCGGCGACGCTGAACTCGAACAACATCGACAGCTGGTCGCTGATCGAGGAGGATCTGCGCGCCGGCAAGATCGACGTGTTGCTGGTCTCCCCCGAGCGGCTGGCGAATCCCGGTTTCGGACGGCGGGTGCTCGACTCGCTGGCGGGCAACCTGGGCATGCTCGTGGTCGACGAGGCGCATGCCGTCTCCGACTGGGGCCACGACTTCCGGCCCGACTACCGCCGGGTCGCGGACACCATTCAGGCGCTGAACCCGCAGACACCGGTGCTGGCGACCACCGCGACGGCGAACGAACGGGTCACCGCCGACGTCGCCGCCCAGCTGGGGTCACACACCCTGGTGCTGCGCGGGCCGCTGGCCCGAACCAGTCTGCAACTTGCGGTGATCAACGGGCTGACCCCGCTGCAGCGTTACGCCTGGGTGGTCGAGAACCTGCCCCGGTTGCCGGGCTCCGGCATCGTCTACACGCTCACCGTCGCCGACGCGCAACGGCTCGCCGCGGCGATCACCGACCGGCACGGAAGCGACGTCCCGGTGGCCGCCTACACCGGGGGCCTGTCCGGAGACGAACGTGAGAACCTCGAAGATGCGTTGCGCCGCAACGAGTTGAAGGCCCTGGTGGCGACCTCGGCGTTGGGCATGGGCTACGACAAACCCGATCTCGGCTTCTGCATCCACGTCGGTGCGCCGCCCTCCCCCGTCTCCTACTACCAACAGGTCGGCCGCGCCGGCCGCGGTATCGATCACGCCGCCGTGGTACTGCTCACCTCCTCGGCCGACTCGGGGGTCTGGGACTACTTCGCCACCGCCTCGATCCCCGACCCCGAGCAGATGGCACGGCTGCTGTCGGTGGTGCCGGCGGCCGGTGAGGAGCCTGCGAGCATCCCGGCCCTGGAGGCCGAGTCCGACCTGCGCCGCACCAGGGTCGAACTGATGCTCAAGCAGCTCGCCGTCGACCGCGCGG
>DAIOVT010000239.1:0-6489 GCA_036758885.1 Kineosporiaceae bacterium | reverse complement strand
GGGCAACTTGTCCGGCGGCTCACCGAGACCACCGGCGACCTGGTCTTCCTCGATCTCGGCGGCCGGCTGGCCAAGTCGCTGTTGCGGCTGGCCGGGTCGGGCCGGGTGGTCGAACTCGCCCTGACCCAGTCGGACATCGCGGCGATGGTGGGCGCCAGCCGGCCCGCGGTGAACAAGGCCCTGCAGGCCATGGCCGGGCGCGGCTGGATCTCGCTGGACGGCCCCACGATCCTGCTGCACGACGTTGCGGCGCTACGCCACCGGGCCGGCCTGTCGGAGATCTGAAACCGCCACTCGGCCAACGCTTTTCAAGCGTCGTCCGAGGGATTCTCCGAACGCTGCGGCACGATGTCGACCTGTCATCGGACGACTTCGCGGGTGTCACCGGGATGACCCGTGGGCTGTCATCTGGGTGACAGCCAGGATCGGGCCCGGACAGCACCTTTGAGTCATGACAGCCATCACGGACGCACCCACCTCGCGGATCTCAGGCGGCTTCGCGGCGGACGACCCGGCACGGGACAACGAGGCCCTGCTCCAGGCCGCCCGGCGCGGCGAGGAGGAGGCCTGGCAGGACCTGATGTCGCGCTACGGCCGGCTCCTGCTCGGCGTCTCCCGGCGTCAGGGCATGACGGCGGCAGAGTCGGCGGACGTCGCGCAGACCACCTGGCTGCGACTGCTGACCCACATCGAGGACATCCGCTCCTCGCACGGTCTCGGATCCTGGCTGGCCACCACGGCCACCCGGGAGTGCCACGCCCAGCGCCGCCGGCTCGGCAGGGAGACCCCGGTCGAGGGCGATCACCTGGAGATCAGCGCGCACCGGCTGGCCGGGTCGCGGTGCGAACCGCAGGAGGAGACGGTCGACGGTCTCGACTCGGCGCGCCGGGTCGCGGCCATGCGCGAGGCGATCCGGGCCCTGCCCGAACGCCAACGGCGGCTGATCGAGGTGCTGCTCGCCGAGGACCCACTGTCCTACGCGGAGATCGCCGAGAAGCTGCAGATGCCGATCGGCGCCATCGGCCCGGTGCGCCAGCGGGCGCTGCGCCACCTGCGGCGAACCCTTGAGGATCAAGGCATCTACGGGCATGCGTGATCCCGGTGCCGAAATCACTCATTGCCCCACCTTGCCGTTTTCGACACGATGAGTCGATGGACAACCTCCTCGAGCGGTTGCCGTCCGGGGAGGTCACCTTCGTTGTCACCGACATCGAGGGGTCGTCGGCACTGTTGATGCAGCACACAGACATCTATCCCAGGTTGCTTCACGAACACCGCGACCTGCTCCGCCGCAGTTGGGCCCAGGTCGGCGGGGTCGAGGTCGACACCAAGGGGGACGGCACGATGGCCGTCTTCGGCAGTGCCGACGCGGCGGTCGAGGGCAGCCTCCGGGCCCAGCGTGCCCTCGCCGACCATCGGTGGCCGAACGAGCTCCGGCCGTTGGTGCGCATGGGGATCCACACCGGACTCGCCAGACCGATCGAGGGGCAGTACATCTCGATCGCCGTGCACCGGGCCACCCGGGTGGCCGAGGCGGCGCACGGTGATCAGGTACTGGCCTCGGAAACCACTGCGGCACAGGTGGACCCGGCGTCCCTGCGCCCGCTCGGACGGTTCCGGATGCGTGACTTCGACACTCCCCTGGCGCTGCACCAGGTCGGCCCGGGGACCTTCCCGCCGCCGCGCTGCATGCCGGCCGGCAAACACAATCTGCCCACCTGGACGACGCCGTTGCGCGACCGCCGCAGCGACATCGAACGGGTCCGCAGCCTGCTCGGTGAGTCCCGCCTGATCAGCGTGATCGGGGTGGGCGGCTGCGGCAAGACCCGCTTGGTCGGCGAGTTCGCGCTGGCCGACGCCGACGCCTGGCCGGACGGCATCTGGACCGTCGCCTGCGAGAGGGTCGAGGACCCGGCCCTGCTGGCGGTCACCGTCGCCCGCGCGATCGGGCTGCCGCTCACCTCCCGCGCGACGTCGTCCGGGGATCCCACCGAGGAGCTGTGCGCCGAACTCGCCGACCGCTCGATGGTGCTGATCCTGGACGGCTGCCACCGGCACCGCGCCGAGGTGGCCGCTCTGCTCACCGCGATCCTCGGTCACTGCCCCGGGGTGCGGGTGCTGGTGACCGGGACCGAACCCCTGCACATCGCCGGCGAGCTGGTGTACCGCCCTGCGCCGCTGGGGGTTTCGCGATCCGGACCGGACCTGCCGGACGCCGTCCAGCTGTTCCTGGACCGGGCCCGGACGGTGCGTCCGGACCTGACGGTCGACGCCGAGACGCTGCGGGTGATCTCGCTGATCTGCCGACGGCTGGACGGTCTGCCGCTGGCCCTGGAGATCGCCGCCGCCCGGATCAGTGCCCTGCACCCGGCCCAGATCCTCGAGGCGCTCGATCACGGGATCAGGCTGATCTCGGTGGCCGACCCGACCAGACCGGTGCGCCAGCGCGGTCTGCCGGCCCTGCTGGACTGGAACATCGGCCTGCTCGAGGAACCGGAACGCCTTGCCCTGGAACGGTTCTCACTGTTCGCCTCGAGTTTCGACCCGGCGGCGGCGATGGCGGTGGCCCAGGACACGCTGGACACCGACGGTTCCACGACCGATCCGACCGCGACCCTCGACGTGCTCTGGTCGCTGGTGGACAAGTCGCTGCTGGTCGCCGACACCTCGGCCGGCGGCAACCGGTATCGGATGCTCGAGACGGTGCGCAGCTTCACCCGGCAGCGGTTGGTCGATCGCGGCGACGCGGCACTGTGCGCCGAGCAGCTCGCCGACCACTATCTCCGGGCGCTCCGACCCGAGCAGGGCACCGGTCTGACCTGGCTGCACACCGCGGCGCTCGAGCTCGACAACGTCCGCGGAGTGCTGCCCCGGCTGCCGGCCGAACGGGCCGAGACCGGTCAGACCCTGGCCGTACTGATCGCCCGGCATCATCTGGCGCTGCAGACCCTGCGCACCGGCGCCACCGAGATCCTCGGTCTGGCCCAGCGCTGGCTGCAGCCCACGCCGGCCCGGGTCGGGCTGCTCTGCGCCCTGGGCGACCTGCAGGTGCGCACCGGCGACGTCGAGGCGGCCCGGGCCACGGTGGTGATGGCCCGGGAGCTGCGCGCCGAGGTCGGCGCCCCGGCCTGGGACGAGGTCGGCGTGGAGAAGCTGGACGGCGAGCTGGCCCTGGCCCTGCACCGTCCGGAGGTGGCGGCGCGGATCGCCGAGCAGGCGCTCACCGGTGAGCTGAGCGCGCGCGGCCGGGCCCGGATGTGGAACATGCTCGGCATCGCCCGGGCCACGATGGACGACCTGAACGGGGCTCGGCTGGCGTTCCGCGGCGAGCTCGACGCCGCCGCGGCGCAGGGGGACGACGTCCTGCTCGCGCACGCGCACAGCAACGCCGCGGAGATCGGCCTGCGCACCCACGACCTCGCCTCGGCCGCGGCGCATCAGCGCACCTGCCTGGAGATCGCGATGACCCTGGGCCAGACCGGGATGCTGGCCTACGGACTGCTGGCCACCGCACGGATCATGGTCGACGACCCGGCATCGGAACATGCGGACTGGCCGCTCGCCGTCAGCCTGACCGCGAAGGCCGAGACGATGCTCGACGAGACCGGGCTGACCCTCTACAGCACCGATCGACGACTGGTGGAGGAGTTCCTGTTGCAGGCGCGCGAGCGGCTCGGACCGGACCGGTACCACCACGAGGTGCTCGAGGGCCGGGCCGCCAAGACCGAGGCCGCCACCGCGGCGGCACTCGCCGTCATCGATCTGGTCGCCCCGACAACCGGCGCCGGCACGACCGCCGCCGGTTCGACCAGCGTCGGCACGAACGACAGCGTTCGCGCCGTCCCGGCCCCGAAGGCCCAGTCCCACAACGATTCCGAGAGCTGTACCGAGAGTGGTTCGGCCCCTACCGACTCCAACGAAAGGTCACTGCCATGAGTGAATCCTGGGAGCAGCGCGTCCGGTTCGCCGCCGGCCAGGCGTACGCCTATCGTCCGTCGGAGGTTCTGGTGCACAGCGACGGCACCGATGACGACCTCATCCGGGTGCGGAGCCTCGCCGACGAGGAACTGAACAGGATCGGCCGCGGCCGCGAGGTCTCGCGCGAGTCGTTGCGGGGCGGCGCGACGCGATACCGGGCGGAGGTCGATGTACCGCAGGCGGTCCAGCGATTGCGCACCCTGGGTGTCACGGCGCAACCCAATCATGTGCTGTTCGCCAGCCCGTTCTCCGGCAACCCGTTCTCCGGCAATCCCTTCTCCGGGAACCCCTTCTCCGGCAATCCCTTCTCCGGGAACCCCTTCTCCGGGAACCCCTTCTCCGGCAACCCGTTCTCGGGAAACCCCTTCTCCGGCAACCCGTTCTCGGGAAACCCCTTCTCCGGAAACCCGGCCGACGTCGCCTACGCGACCCCGCATCCACAGCTGGACCGGGAGTTCGCCCGCACCGGCCGTGGTCCCTGCCTGGCCCGGCCGGCGCAGCACGCCTGGACCCACGAATGCGGTAGGGGCGGAAAGTCGGCCATCGTGGTCGGTGTGCTCGACGTCGGCTTTCCCGAACCCGGCCAGCGACCCATGTTGATCAGTGGCTGCGCCGCCTCGCCGGTCAGCCGCAGTCCGGAGACCTGGGCGGTGTGGGACGAGGACGCCGGCACCGTTCTCACCAGCGGAGCCGAGCCGGTGGGTCTCGGTTTTCTCGATCGGGTGGCCGGTCACGGCATGTTCGTCGCCGGACGCATCGCCCAGGCCGACCCCGAGTGCCGAATCATCGTGCGGCACGTCCTGCGAAACTCCGGCGACGGTGACGAACTGACGGTGGCGAACGCCCTGCTCGACATGGCCGAGGGCAGCAGTGACCCGGTCGACATCGTGAACCTCTCCTTCGGCGGCTACACGCTGGACGACATGCCGATGCTGGCCAAGGCTGTCGCCATCCTGCAATCGAGCCCGGGCCCCGCCTCGAACTGGTACCCCCAGGCACCGGCCGAGGACCACGGCGTCGTGGTGGTCACCTCCGCCGGCAACGACGGTGTCGACCGGGCGCCGTACCCGGCCGCACTGCCGGGCGTGGTCAGTGTGGCGGCGCTGGGACCGGGCGGCCCGGCGGCGTTCTCCAACTGGGGCTCATGGGTGAGCGCCTGCGCCCCGGGGGTCGACGTGCTGAGCGCCTTCTTCACGGACATCGACGCCAACCAGCACCCCGAGGCGACCGGTGACCCCGACCGCTTCCGCGGCGCGGCACGGTGGAGCGGCACCTCCTTCGCGGCCCCCTGGGTGGCCGGCCGGATCGCCAAGGTCGCCCGCGAACAGGGCGTGCTGCCCAAGGCGGCCGCCCGCATGCTGCTGGACGAACCGGACGCCGCACTGCCCGGCTTCGGGGCGATCATCACCTGACCGGTGGCGGGCGACGGGCTCAGCCGATCGAGACGAACCGCCAGCCCCGGGTGGCGCCGACCGGGTCCTGGCGGGCGAGTTCGAGCACGTACTCGCGTGCCGGATCGTTCGTCCAGGGTCCGAGAACGCCGGCCCCGTGCCGGAAGTAGCCGGTCAGCCGCACCCGTGCGGTCCGCGGCGTCGCCTGCACCGACTGCCACGCGGTGACCTCGAAGTAGACCGGACCGGCCGGCACCGGTGCGTCCATGACCTCGGCCAGCCGTGCCGGCTGGGCCTCCTCGACCCAGACCTCCGCCACCGTAGCCGCCCGCTCGGCCCGCTGGCCGGCGTCCGGGGCGGCCCCGGTGCGGGCCGCGAGACCTCCGTCGGCCTCGAGCAGCAACACGGTGGCGATCTTCACCCCGGGCACCGCCGCCGGGTCGGAACGGTTGGCCAGCAAGGCGTTTCCGCCGAGCACGGCAAGGCCCAGGACCGGGACGGCGAGCCAGCGCGCCCGGCGTCCGAAGGCACCCGACCGGCCGGCGCGAGGCGCGTCGTCCCCGGGGCCCGCTACCGCCACTCGGCCGCTACTCCCATTCGATCGTGCCCGGCGGCTTGCTGGTCACGTCGAGCACCACCCGGTTCACCTCGGGCACCTCGTTGGTGATCCGGGTCGAGATCCGGGCCAGCACGTCGTAGGGCAGCCGCGACCAGTCGGCGGTCATCGCGTCCTCGCTGGAGACCGGACGCAGCACCACCGGGTGACCGTAGGTGCGTCCGTCACCCTGCACCCCGACCGACCGGACGTCGGCCAGCAGCACCACCGGGCACTGCCAGATCTCGCCGTCCAGACCCGCCGCGGTCAGTTCCGCGCGGGCGATCGCGTCGGCCCGGCGCAGCAGTTCGAGGCGGTCGTGGGTGACCGCGCCGACGATCCTGATACCCAGCCCGGGCCCGGGGAACGGCTGCCGCTGCACGATCTCCTCGGGCAGGCCGAGGTCGGCGCCGACCGCGCGCACCTCGTCCTTGAACAGCGTGCGCAGCGGTTCGACCAGCTCGAAGTCGAGGTCCTCGGGCAGCCCGCCGACGTTGTGATGGCTCTTGATGTTCGCCGCGCCCT
>DAIOVT010000238.1:0-6506 GCA_036758885.1 Kineosporiaceae bacterium | reverse complement strand
GGCCGGTAGCTCGGGAATGCTCGCGCCGTAGCCCGCGGACTCGACGGCGGCGATCAGATCCTCGGTGGCCATGCCCGCCGGACGCCGCACCTTCGCCTTCTCGGTGGCGAAGTTGACCGTGGCGCTGACGCCCTCGAGCTTGTTCAGCTTGCGCTCGATGCGGTTCGCGCACGAGGCGCAGGTCATACCGGTGAGCAGCAGCTCGACGTCCGCACCGCGTTGCACCGGCACCGGGACGGCGCCGCCGCCCGGCCTCTCGGCGTGAGCGGCGGGATCGAAGTTCGCGGTCATCGGTTCCTCATCAGCACGATCCCCCGAACGTGATACCACCAGGGGGTATTCCGATCACCGTAGTCATACCCCCTATGGGTACACAAGGAACTGTCCCGCGGCTCACATCCGCGAGTCGCGGACGCGTCCCGCGGATCGGCGACGCCGCGCGATCGACGCCGGTCAGCCGGTGGCGTCGGCCCAGCGGTGACCGCGCCGCCGGGCCGCGGCCGTACCGCCGGTGAGCTCGGCGATCAGGGCGTCCAGCCGGGGCAGTTCGGCGGGCGCCACCCCGAGCAGCAGGGTGACCTCGGCGGCGTGCGAGACCTCGAGCACCACCACTCCCCTGGCCCGCAGCGCCGACTCGATACGGCCCGAGTCGGCATGGCCGAGAACGAGTTCGACCTCCTCGACCAGTTCCCGGCGGACGATCCGGGCCCGGTCGATGCCGGCCTGCACCGCCTCGGAGTAGGCGCGCACCAGACCTCCCGCGCCGAGCAGGGTGCCGCCGAACCATCGGGTCACCACCGCGACCAGGTCGCGCAGTTCCGCACCCCGGAGCACCTCCAGCATCGGCGCGCCGGCGGTACCGGCCGGTTCACCGTCGTCGCTGCTGCGTTCGGTGCTGCCGTCGACGCCGAGGACGAACGCCGAGCAATGGTGCCTGGCGTCGTGATGGCGGCGGCGTGCGCCGTCGACGACGGCCCGGGCGGACGCCTCGTCGGGCACCGGTTCGAGGTGGGCGAGGAAGCGGGAGCGCTTGACCTCGATCTCCGCCTCCACCGCGCAGGCCAGGGTGAGATAGCTCGTGCGAGTCATCCGCGCAGGGCGGAACCCAGGACGGCGAGCAACCCGCGCCGGCTCGGCCGGGCGGCGAACTCGGTCAGCCGGGCACCGGTGACACCCCCGGTGCGGTTGGTCACGAACCACGGCGGCTTCGGCGAGACCGTGTACTCGCCGGCCAGCACCGAGCGCGGGAACGGCCGGAACGGCCCGCGGACGACGGAACGTTCGGTGTGATCGAGCAGCAGGGCGTTGTGCACCACGCCGATACCGCTCTGCACGTCCTGCAGGGTGTGACCGGGGAAGGCGCCCCAGGTGGCCCGCGGCATCAGATAGCCGACCGCCGTCCAGGCGTTGACCGCGACGGTGCCGTAGCGCAGATCGGCGATCGCCCGGGTCATGCCGGCCCCGAGCCGGCGGGCGGTGCGGGGGTGCACCACGATGTTCGCGCCCAGGGTGCCGGCCAGCCGGTCGTTCGCGAAACCGACTGCGGCGTCGAGGAACTGCTGCCCCTTGGCGGGCAGCCACTTGATCGCCAGCACCGGGCTGAAGTACTCCGTCTCGAGGGCCGGGTCGCCGTCCTCGAGCCCGTCGATCAGCAGCCGGGACCCGTCGCCGAGCCGCTGCGCGTCCGGATGCTCGGCGAGTGCGGCGTCGATCCGCCGATCGCTGCCCGGATAGTAGGCGGGCCGGTCGGCGACGCGGTCGTAGGCATCGCGCAGTTCGGCCAGGAACGCCTCCCGCTGCGGCCAGTCGCTGCTGAGCACGAGCACCTGCGAGGCGACGCAGTTGTAGCCGTTGTTGTGCAGCTTCTGGGTCACCACGTGCTCGGCCTGGAAGCGCAGATCCTGCTTGGACCACCGGCCCGGGACGACGATCGTCGGTGAGACACCGCCGAGTTCACTGGTGATCGGCTTGTCCAGCAACGCCTCTCCGCGCGCCTTCCGGGCCCGACCCTGCTCGCCGGCGCCGAACACGATCGCGTCGTGCGAGGCGATGCTGCCGGTGATGTGCACGTGCGCCACCCCGGGGTGGCCGATCAGCGCCGCACCGAGTTCGGCGTCGCCGCTGACGATCCGCACCAGATCACGGTCGATGAAGGGAGCGAACACCTTCGTGAACACCGGGAGCAGTTGCTCCATCACCGGGTTCAGCTTGAGCAGCACGACCCGGTTGTGCGCGAACAGTTCGTAGAGCGTGTCCAGCGGTGCGATCGAGGCGATGTTTCCGGCACCGAGGACGACGCCCACCCCGCCGGTACGGGCGGGGGTCAGCTGGCCCAGCCCGGCGCCGGCCCGCAGTTGCTGCACCGGCACACCGGGCCGGCACCAGACGTCGACGGTGAACCCGTTGAGCAGCAAGCGATCGAAGGGGTCGTGCGGCAGTACCCGGATCGCGATCCGATCGCCGGGGACGTGTCCGTAGGGCAAACCGTCGAGCGGGCTGCGCCCCGCCTCGAGCGCGGCGAGCGAGTCGTCCAGCGCCGCGACGGCGGTCAGCAGGGCGTACGGGCCGGTGGTCCATTCCTCGCCCGCCGCCGGGGAGCCGACGGCCAGGCCCTTGATCCGGCAGGCGGCGTCCACCCACTCCGCGGCGTGTTCGCCGGCGGTCCGGGCGAGTTCGGCCAGCAGCCCACGGCGCTGGGTGAGCGAGAGCCCCGCCCACACCCGTTCACCGCGGGAGAGGTGCTCGACCAACGGGTCCGGTCGGGCTTTCTGCGTCTGCGGCACGGTCGTCATGAGCGATGATCCATCAGTCCAGGTCGGCGGAACGTCACGATCACACGCGCCGACCGGGGCTGTCCACTTCGGGCGCAGCACGCGATCCCGCTGCGGCACGCGATCTCGCTGCGGCACAGTCGGCCGCGAAAGCGTCACCGGGTGCGTTACCGGGAGAACGGATGCGGCCCGTCGACCACGTCGACGACCGGCCGGGACATCGGCGCACCGTCCGCGAGCTTGGTGATCCGGATCCGCCAGTCCCGGATCTCCCGGTTGACGTACTCCCAGCCGAAGGCGCCCGCCTGGCCGGCCTCGAACTCCTCGCGCAGGTGCTTCGGATCGTGATCGTTGACCAGCACGAACCCGGCACCGACCGGCAGCGCGTCGTAGACGGTGAAGATGGCGGGGTGCTTCTCGATCTTCGGCATCCCCCGCACGTCCAGTACCTGATCACCGTTCGGTTCCGTGCCCTGCGTGGACATGTCGGCCTCCTCGATTATCTACAACTCCGTCTTGTGTAAACTCTAGGCCATGACCTACGTGATCGCGCAGCCGTGCGTGGACGTGATGGACCGTGCCTGCGTGGACGAGTGCCCGGTCGACTGCATCTACGAGGGCAGCAGGTCGCTCTACATCCATCCGGACGAGTGCGTCGACTGCGGCGCCTGCGAACCGGTCTGCCCGGTCGAGGCGATCTACTACGAGGACGACCTGCCCGATCGGTGGACGCCGTACCTGGCCGACAACGCCGCGTTCTTCGAACTGCCGCTGCCCGGCCGGGACGCCGAGATCGGCTCGCCCGGCGGTGCCGCGAAGCTGGGCGCACTACCGGGCGACGCCCCGCTGGTGGCCTCGCTGCCCCCTCAGCCGACCGACTGAACCCGGCCCGGACGCGCCGGCACCAACTCGGGCTCGTCCCGGCAGGCCGCCCGGGCATCGACGTCGGCGTCGCTGCAGAAGCCGGTCAGCCGGCGCTTGAGACAGAGCAGGCCCAGCAACTGCCCGTCCGCCGCGACGACCGCCCGGCGCCGCTCACCGCGGGTCAGCAGCAGCTGCCGGGCATCCTCCGCCGACATCTGCGGCGGCACGGTGCGGTCGATCAGCACCGCGTGCGCGAGCGCGGGCGAGGCGCCGTCCAGGCCGTCCGGCAGGTCGCCCGCGACCAGCGTGCCGAGCAGACGCCCGGCATCGGTGATCAGCAGCATGTGTACGTGATCGTTCTCGAGCGCCTTCCGCGCCTGCGCCACATTCGCTTGCGGGCCAAGGGTTTTGGGGAGTTTCACCACGACGTCCCGAACCTGCTTGTCGATCAGCTCACCGATCCGGTCGTCGACCCGCCGGGTCATGAGCCGACGCCCTGCCAGCCGCGTTTGGTCGGCCGGCTGCCGAGCTGGTCGTCCCGGGACCGGTAGACGATGTAGGGCCGGGTGAGATAGCCGATCGGCGCCGAGAAGACGTGCACCAGCCGGGTGAACGGCCAGAGCGCGAAGAGGCCGAAGGCGACCAGGGCGTGCAACTGGAAGCCGATCGGTGCGCCGGCCATCAGCTCGGGCTGGGGCTGGAAGGCCAGGAACGACCGGTACCAGACGGACACTCCCTCCCGGTAGTTGTACTCACCGCCGAGGGAGAAGATCGACCCGGCGATGGTGTTCCACATGCCGAGCACGATCGCCGCACCGAGGAAGGCGTACATCACCTTGTCCATCGGGGTGGTCGCGCTGAAGACCGGTCCGACAGTGCGCCGCCGGTAGATCAGGATGACCATGCCGACCAGCGCCATCACGCCGGCGATCAGACCGCCGACCACGGCGACCAGGTGGTACAGGTGGTCATCGATGCCGACCGCCGCCGTCCACTCCCGCGGCACCAGCAGCCCGATCACGTGCCCGCCGACCACACCGAGCATGCCGAAGTGGAACAGCGGCGAGCCCAGGCGCAGCAACCGGTCCTCGTAGAGCTGCGAGGACCTCGTCGTCCAGCCGAACTTGTCGTAGCGATAGCGCCACACGTGCCCGACGACGAAGGTGGTCAGACACAGGTAGGGCACGATGACCCAGAGAAAGGTGCTCACCGTCGGGCTCCCACGGGGATGGTCGGTCCGGAGATCAGGATCGGGCCGGGCGCCGGGCCGACGGCCGGGTCGGCGCCGTAGCCGCCCAGGCCGACCTCCTCGGCGGGCGGGCCCTGCTCGATGAGCCGGCGGACGGCGTCCGCCTCCTCACCGGCGAGTTCGGGCAGCGTGTCGCAGATCGCCCGGACGGCGCCGTGCCACGGCGACCCGATGCTGCCGTCGTGATTGCGCCAGCCGGCCAGCGCGAGTCGCAGCATCTCGACACCGGCGCGATGCTCGGTCAGCAGTTGCCAGGTGACCTCGGCGTCCACCGTGGCGCCGAACTGCAGCACGGCGCACAGGTGATCGGGCAGTTCGCCGCTCTCCTCGTCCCACTGCATCCCGCCGGTGCGGTAGGCCTGTTTGAACCGCAACAGGGCCACGCCGCGACGACGGGTGTCGCCGTAGGCGTAGTAGGTCAGGTAGAGGGCGCACTTGCGGGTGTGGTCGAAGGTCTCGACGTACTGCTCCTGCAGAGTGCGCAGGTCGTGCCCCCGCAGGTGCGCCAGCAGACCGGCCAGCGGCGGGTTCTGCGGCACCAGAGCGGCGATCCGATCGAGGTCGGCGATCAGCTCGGTGGTCGGGTAGTCGAGCAGGGCCGAGCACGCGGCCCAGGTGCCCCGCGCGTCGTCCGGTCGGGTCTGTCTGCGCGGCCGGCCCAGCCTCATGGCTCCTCCCCCGCCGCCGTAGGAGTCGTGCCCGCCGCGTCCGCCGCGGAGCGGGCGGGAACCATGCCTTCGGGGGTGCCTCGACCGTCCCAGTTGAGCAGGTTCACCCGGCCGGTGGACCGGCGCCCGGACGGCTCGCCGTCCGAGGTCTGCCGGTCCTGCAGCATCCGGAAGTTCTCCACCGCCACTGGTGTCGGGTAGCCCGAACCCTCGCCGAAGACGTCACGCTGGCCGCCGCCGTACTTGCTGACCGGGCAGTCGGTGGCGAGTTCCTCGAGGGCGTGCGCCTGTTCGGCGTGCGCGGTCGGGATGACGTAGCGCTCGCTGTACTTGGCGATCGCGAGCAGCCGGAACATCTCGTACATCGACTCCCCGGTCATGCCCACCGCCTCGGGGATCGAGTCGTCGGGGTCGCGGCCGAGATTGATGTCGCGCATGTACGAGCGCATCGCGGCCAGCTTGCGCAGCACCCGGTCGACCGGGGCGGTGTCGCCCGCGGTGAACAGGTTGGCCAGGTACTCCACGGGGATGCGCAGGGCCTCGATCGCGGCGAACAGGTTGCCCCGGTCCTCGGCGTCGTGGCCGGTCTCCTTGATCACGTCGACCACCGGCGACAGCGGCGGGATGTACCAGACCATCGGCATGGTGCGGTACTCGGGATGTAGCGGCAGCGCCACCTGGTACTTGTTGATCAGTGCCCAGACCGGCGACTTCTTGGCGGCCTCGATCCAGTCCCCGGGAATGCCCGCCGCCTCGGCGGCACGCTGCACCTCGGGGTCCTCCGGGTCGAGGAAGCAGGCCCGCTGGGCGTCGTAGAGGTCGTGCTCGTTCTGCACTGACGCCGCCTCGAGCACCTTGTCGGCGTCGTAGAGCACCAGCCCGATGTACCGCAGCCGGCCGACGCAGGTCTCCGAGCACACGGTCGGGATGCCGACCTCGATGCGCGGGTAGCAG
>DAIOVT010000237.1:0-6516 GCA_036758885.1 Kineosporiaceae bacterium | reverse complement strand
GGTACGACTCCTCGCTGTCCCGCGCGGCGTCGGTGTCCTCGATGCGGAACACGAACGTCCCGCCGGTGTGCCGGGCGTACGCCCAGTTGAACAGCGCCGTGCGGGCCATGCCCACGTGCGGCGTCCCGGTCGGGGAAGGACAGAAACGCACCCTGATGTCATCGCTCATGATGCGTCCCAGCCTACGAGGTACCGACCGGACGGCGAGTGGACAGGCCCGATCCCGGGCGGCGGCAGAATCGGCACATGACCAACACCGACAGCGACCCGGCCCACGGGACGATCGGCGACCGCCCGGACAAGACCGCCCCGGCGACCCTGGGGGATCTCTCCCGGGCGGTGCATGCCGGCAACCATGTCGACCCCGGCACCCAGGCCCTGCGCACCCCGCTGGTGATGGCGAACTCGTACGAGCTGCCCGCCGACCCCAGCCGGATCGACTGGTCCTCGACCGAGCCGGGTCTGTACACCCGCAACTCCGGGGTGAACCAGCTCGCGCTGCAGGAGAAGCTGGCCGCGCTCGAGGGCGGTGAGGACGCCGTCGCCCTGGCCAGCGGGGTGGCCGCATTGCACGCGGTCTTCTTCGCCACCCTGAGTGCGGGCGATCACGTGGTGGTCGCCGATGTGACCTACGAGGCGACCTGGCGGCTGTGGGCCGAACTGCTGCCGCGCAAGTACGGCATCGCGGCGTCCTTCGTGGACGTCACCGACCTCGACGCGGTGCGCGCGGCGATCCGGCCGACCACGAAACTGATTGCGACAGAGGTGATCGCGAACCCGACCACCAAGGTCGCCGACATCGCGGCGCTGGCCGAGATCGCGCACACGGCGGGCGCCCTGCTGATTGTCGACTCGACGTTCACGCCGCCGCCGTTCTACACCCCGCTCACCGACGGCGCCGATCTGGTGGTGCACTCGCTGACCAAGTACATCAACGGGCACGGCGACGCGATGGGCGGCGCGGTGATCGGACGGCGAGAACTGATCCAGCCGATCAAGTCCGACGCGATGGTGGACGTCGGCGGGGTCATCTCGCCGTTCAACGCCTGGCAGATCGTCCGCGGGTCGGTCACCCTGCCGCTGCGTCTGCGTCAGCATTTCGCCTCGGCGGCAAGGGTTTCCGCATTCCTCGCCGAGGATCCACGGGTCGCCTTCATCCGTTACCCGGGGCTGGCCTCGCATCCCGAGCACGACCTGGCGAAACGCCAGTTCGGCGGAGGCGCACCGGGAGGGCCGAGCGGCTACGGCGCGATGATGGCCTTCGCACTGGCCGGCGGGGGCGCCGTCCATGATGCGTTCGTGGCGAACCTGCGGCTGATCACGTCGGCGGTCTCGCTCGGCCACGACGAGTCCCTGATCGTGCATGTCGGCACCACCGGGCCGCGGGTGGCCGCCTACCCCGAACCGTTCCGGCAGCTCGGGCATCTGCGGTTCTCGGTCGGCCTGGAGGACGCCGACGACCTGATCACCGACCTGTCCGCGGCACTGGAGGCCACCTTCGGCTGAAGTGTCCGAACGGACCCGCGCAGCACCGGTCCGGCACGCCCCCGAGCGGATCAGGGTGATTCCCAGGGCTGTCCCGGAGAGACACCGGCGGCGCCACACAGGCACAGTGGAGACATGAGCGAGACATCCGGCAGCACCGCGAACCCCGAACCCAACCCGACCACGCCCGAGGCCTCGTCGTTCGAGATCCCGGTACCCGAGATCCCTGCGGCGGCGAACTTCGGCACCCCGGAGCCGCAGGCTCCCGCCGGGCCGCCGGTCTTCGGTACCCCGCAGCCCGAGGTGACGCCCTACCCCACGACCCCGTCGCCGAACGGCCACCTGGAAGGCCAGCAGCAGTACGGACAACAGCAAGGTCAGCTCGGCAACAACGCACTGCCCAGCGACGGCTTCAAGGGCAAGCGGCTGATGCGTAACACCGACAACCAGATGATCGGTGGTGTCGCCTCGGGCATCGCCGACTACTTCGGCATCGACGTGACGCTGGTGCGGATCGTCTTCGCCGCGCTCACCGTGTTCTCCGGCACCGGCGTGATCCTCTACGGCATCGGCTGGTGCGTGATGCCCGACGCCAAGGGCGACACCCTGATCGCCAAGAACGGCCGGTCACCGCTCACGGGGAAGAAGAGGGACAACGACTGACGCCGCAGCGAAACCGGCCTGCGGTCAGCCCTGCACCACCGGATTGGAGAGGGTTCCGATCCGTTCGAGGGTGACCTCGACCCGCTGCCCGGCCGCGATCGGGCCGACCCCCGACGGGGTGCCGGTCAGGATCACATCGCCGGGCAACAGGGTGATCGTCGCGGTGACGAACTCGATGATCGAGGGGATGTCGAAGATCATCTGCGAGGTGCGTCCGGACTGCACCGTCGCGCCGTCCAGGGTGGTGGTCACCGCCAGGTCGCCGGCCTCCTCGACGCTGAGCCCAGTGTGCAGCACCGGCCCCAGCGGGCAGAACGTGTCCGACCCCTTGGCCCGCCACCACTGACCGTCCTCGCGTTGCCAGACCCGCTCGCTGACATCGTTGGCGCAGGTGTACCCGATGATCACCTCACCGGCCCGGTCCTTGGGCACCTGCTTGGCGACCCGGCCGATCACGATCGCCAGCTCACCCTCGTAGTGCACGATCTCGCTGTCGGGGGGCCGCACGATCGGGTCACCGGGGCCGACCACAGAGGTGTTCGGCTTGAAGAAGACCACTGGGGCCGAAGGCGTGTCATTGCCCATCTCGGCGATGTGGTCGGCGTAGTTGCGGCCGATACCGACCACCTTGCTGCGCGGGATCACCGGCGCCAGCAACCGCACCGGCTCGTCGGCGGTGCCGTCCAGCGGCAGTCGCTCACCGGTGCGGTGCAGCGGGGTGAACAGCGGATCGCCTGCGATCACCGCGAGTTCGGCGGTGCCGTCGCTCTCATCGCCCTCGATGACGGCGAACTTCGGATCATCACCCGTGGTGAACCTCGCGATGCGCATGCCCCGACATTAGTGGCGACACTCCACGGCGGCCTCTGCGCGCGCCCATCACGTCCAAGCCCCCATGACGCGGCCGCAATATAGTGCAATATCCGCATTACCGAACATTGCCGACAAGGGGGCACAGAATGACCAAACGCCGGATTCCGGCTGCGGCCGCAGCCGCAGCCCTGGCCAGCACCGCACTGATCGCAGCAAGCGCGCTTCCCGCCCAAGCCGCACCGAACGACGTCGTCCGGTTCAATTTCGACGGCATCTCGCTCGGCAGCCACCCGACCACGATCCCGAACCAGGGCACCGGACCGGCTGCGAACGTCGTCAGCGAGAACGGCGGCCAGGTCACCGTGGTGAACTCGCGCAGCGGTCAGGGCCGGGCGATCGACTTCCCCGACCACGCCGCGCCCATCACCGGACCCCGAGCCGTGATCGCGGTCCCGGGGACGACGCTGCCCCAGGTCGGCACGAACAGACTGGTCTGGCGGGCCGACTTCAGGCTCGACACCGGCACCACCGCGACCTCCGGTTCCGCCGACGACGGGGACAACCTGTTGCAGCGTGGCCTGGCCGGCACAGCCGCCCAGTACAAGCTTCAGGTGGACGGCGAAAGGCCCTCCTGCACCCTGTGGACCGCTGCGTCCGGGGAGACGGTGACTGCCCGGCTGACCTCCGCGCAGAAGGTGCACCGCGGCCAGTGGTACACGGCAACCTGCACCCGCAGCGGCAAGAAGCTCACGCTCACCGTGGTCGGCCACACCGGCCCGCACGCCGGAACCACGCTGACCGCAACCAACACCTCCAGCACGGTGCTCGACCTGCAGCACCCGGCAACGGTGCCGATCACCGTCGGCGGCAAGATGTACCACAACACACACATCCCGCGCAGCAGCACCGACCAGTTCAACGGCCTGGTGGACAACGTCAAGGTCAGCATCGGCGAGTGACCCCACGGGCTCGCCCCGGCCGGACGCTTACCCCGGCCGGGGTTAGCCTGGACCGGTGTCCGCACCCAGGCCTCCCACCGGCGATGCGCCGGTCGTCGACGAGTTCGCCGGCACCGGTCACGAACGACGGCGGACGGCGCACGAGGCGCGCGCCGATGCTCTGCTGGCCGGACATCTGGCCCGGCGCTCGCGCGGCGAGAAGCACCCGGTCGAGGACTTCCTGTTCACCTACTACTCGTTGCGGCCCAGCCGGTTACGCCGTTGGAACCCGGGCCTGCCGGACGCACCCGCGGACGTCGAGGCCTACCTCGCCAAGCGGGGCGACATGGTTCGCTTCGTGCACACCCTGCTGACCGCCACGGCGTCTCGGCCCACCCAGCTCAGGTGTTTCGGACTGCACGAGTGGGCGATGGTCTACCGGCAGGACGAGACCCGGCACCAGGTGCCGCTGCGACTGGGCGTCGCGGGCACCGACGCGGTCGTCGAGCAGCATCAACTGCGCTGCTCGCACTACGACGCCTACCGCTTCTTCACCCCACAGGCCCTGCCCCGCAACGCCTTCCGGCTCTCCCGGGAGGAACAGATCGAGTCCGACCGGCCCGGCTGCCTGCACGTCGCCATGGATCTCTACAAGTGGGCGGGCAAGCTCGGCGAGCCGGTACCGGCGGAGTTGCTGCTCGACTGTTTCGAACTGGCCCGCGACGTCCGCACTCTCGACATGCAGGCCTCGCCCTACGACCTGAGCAGCCACGGGTACCAGCCGGTGCAGATCGAGACGCCGGCCGGGAAGGCCGAGTACGTACGGCGGCAGAAGCAGTTCGCCGAGCGGGCAGAGCCGTTGCGGGCCAGGATGATTGAGATCTGCGAGACACTTCTTCCGGAACGCCGTCCGAGGTAAGGGCACCCTCAGCTACCTTGTGCCCTGGGCCACCGGCGATGACCAGCACCGTTCGGGAGGCGCTGATCGCGCTCGAGATGCCCGAGCAACGACTGTCCACCGAGCGTTTCGACTCCGTCTGATCACCGCTCGGATCACCGCTCGGATCACTGACCCGTTCAACGTTTCGATCACCTGATGGGAAAGCTGAGCGACACCCCCTTGCCGACCTTCGAAGCACCTGCCCGGCACCCCTACGCTGAGCGCGTGAACCACCTGCAACGAAACCTGACCGAACGCGCCAAGCGCGCGGTCAGCAGCACCGCTCCCCCACGTGTCGACGCCGGACGGCGCACCGACCAGGCGGACATCGACGAGGCCCGCGCCCGGTCGGCCCTGGAGCTCTCGCTGCGCATCGGCGAATCGCTGCTGGCGCTGGGGGTCCCGGCGGCCGACGTGACCACGAACGTGCTCCGGGTGGCCGCCGCGTACGGGCTGCGCTGCCAGGTGGACACCCTGTACACCTCGATCAGCGTCAGCTCGGCCCGTCCGGACGGGCCGCCGCTGACCGGTCTGCGCGTGGTCAAGGCCCGGCTGCAGGACTACACCCGGCTGCACGCGGTCTCCGAGCTCGCCCAGGAGATCACCCGGGGGGTCTCCCGGGCGCCCGACCCCGACCCGGACCCCGACGAGCCGGCCCCGGAGCCGCCGGTGGACGTCGAGGAGGCCCACCGCCGCCTCGACCTGATCGTCGGTTCCTCGCACCCGTACCGGCGCAGCGTGGTCACCCTGGCACTCGCCGGGATGGCCGCGGCCGTCGGCTTCCTGCTCGGCGGCGGCTGGGCGGTCGCCCTGGTCGCGGCGGTGGTGACCGCCGCGATCGACTGGCTGACCAGGCTGCTCAGCTCGTGGGGAATGCCCGGGTTCTTCCAGCAGGTGCTCGGCGCGGCCCTGAGTACCGGCGCCGCGGTGGTGCTGGTGCTGCTCGACGTGCCGATCCGTACCTCGCTGGTGGTCGGTTCCGGAATCGTGGTGCTGCTGGCCGGTCTGTCGTTCGTCGGCGCCGCCGAGGATGCGATCAGCGGCTTCTACGTGACCGCCGCCGGACGCTTCTTCGAGGTCGTCACGCTGACCACCGGAATCGTGGTCGGCATCGCCGGGGTGCTCGACATCGCCACCCGGATGGGGGTGCCGATGCTGGTCTTCGGGCCCGGACCGATCACCGCGCACGTGGTGATCCAGTTCTCCGCGGCGGCCGCGATCGCCGGGTGTTTCGCGATCGCCTCCTACGCCCGGCCCCGTGCCGCGCTGATCGCCGCGGGCGCCGGCGGGCTCGGCTGGGCCGCCTCCTACGCGGCGATCGGCCTGGGCAGCAGCTGGGCGGTCGCGGCCTTCGTCGCGGCGACCGTGGTCGGTTTCGTCGGCGACGCGATGCACGACCGGCTGCACGTGCCTCCGCTGCTGGTCGGGGTCTGCGGCATCGTCTCGCTGCTGCCCGGCCTGACCATCTACGACGGCATGTTCGCGATCGTCGTCGAGGCGAACATCGACCGCGGCCTGGGCCGGCTGGTCGAGGCCGGTGCGATCGCACTCGGACTGGCCGCCGGGGTCACCCTCGGCGAGTTCCTGGCCACGCCCGTGCGGCGCAGCATGGACGGCTTCGAACGCGCCGTCCGGCGTCACGCGATGACCGTACGGGGCTGAGCCCCGGCCCGGAGT
>DAIOVT010000236.1:0-6528 GCA_036758885.1 Kineosporiaceae bacterium | reverse complement strand
GCCGTTGGCGCCGTGCCGATCTCGCTCACCGACGCCGGGCGTGCCGACCAACTGCTCAAGGACGTGCCCGAGGTGTTCGAGGCCTTCGTCGGCCACAAGGAGGCGGTCAGCGCGCTGCCCGCGCACGCACTGCTGCTGGCCTCCTCACCGACCTGCCCGGTGCAGATGTTCCGGATCGGCGAGAACGTCTACGCCACCCAGTTCCACCCCGAACTCGACATCGACGGGTTGTGCACCCGCATCGACGTCTACAAGCACGCCGGGTACTTCCCCCCCGAGGAGGCCGAGTCGGTCAAGGCCGCAGCGAGGGCCAGCCAGGTGCGCTACCCGCACACCGTGCTGCGCAGTTTCGTCACCCGCTACGCCCGCTGACCCGGCACTGCCGGCACCCTCCCGGTTCACCCGTTCGGCCCCGCCCGGTGCTTCCTCGGTGCTTGGTTCGTACAACGATCTTGTGACGTGCTGGTTCTGCGGGGGCACCGTCGGCATGCTGGGGGCCTTGCGATGCCGTCCATGACCGGGGCTGCTGTGCTGCACCGGCCGTGGACCGTCATGAACCGTGGATGACCGTCATCGATGCCGGTCCAGGAACGGAGGCCCGATGCCACCGAACACCAACCCGCCGCAGCCGGACCAGGCTCCGCCCGAGCACGAGTCCAAAGGGCTGAAGGCCGGCTCGGTCAACTTCTGGGACGGCGTCGCGATCGGGGTGGACTCCACCGCCCCTGCGTACACGATCGCAGCGGTCCTCGGCTCGATCGCGATCCTGGCCGGCACCAAGGCTCCCGCCGTCCTGCTGATCAGCTTCATCCCGATGCTGTTCATCGCCGGCGCCTTCTACTACATGAACCGCGCCGACCCGGACTGCGGCACCACGTTCTCGTGGGTGACCCGGGCGATGGGGCCGTGGTTCGGCTGGATGGGCGGCTGGGCGATCTTCTCCACCGGGGTACTGGTGATCGGCGCCCAGGCCGACGTCGCCGCGAAGTACCTGTTCGTGCTGCTCAACCTCGACTCGCTGGCCGACAACCGGGTGGCCGTGGTCGTCTTCGCCTGTCTGCTGGTGCTCGCGCTGACCTGGCTGTGCGTGCGCGGCACCGAGATGTCCGCGAAGTTCCAGCGGATCATGGTGGCGGTCCAGGTCGGCGCGCTGCTGCTGTTCGTGGTCGTCGCGCTGGGCCGGGTGATCACCGGCAACCTCGAGACCGAGGGCAGTTCGTTCTCCCTCGACTGGTTCAACCCGGTGGGCCTGTCCGGCAGCGCCCTGATCAGCGGCATGCTGCTCGGCGTCTTCTGCTACTGGGGCTGGGAATCGGCGGTCAACCTCAACGAGGAGTCCGAGGACAGCCTCGACGCCCCCGGCCGGGCCGGAGTGGTCTCCACGATCATCCTGCTGTTCGTCTACCTCGGCTCCGCCGTCGCCATTCTGGCGATCATGAGCCTGACCGAACTGGAGGAGTACGACGACGACGAGGCCCTGTTCGGGGTGGTCGGTGACCTGGTGCTCGGCCCGTTCGGCTGGCTGCTGGTGCTCTCGATCATCATCTCCGGTCTCGCCTCGACCCAGACCACGATCCTGCCGGCGTCGCGCGGATCACTGTCGATGGCGGTCTTCGGCGCCTTCCCGGACAAGTTCAAGGAGGTGCACCCGAGCTACGGGACTCCGGCGTTCGGCACCTGGGTGATCGGGATCGCGGCGATCGTCTGGTACGTGCTCGGCTCGCTGATCTCGCAGAACTTCCTGTTCGACTCGCTGTCCGCGCTCTCGATCGTGGTCGCCTTCTACTACGCGCTGA
The DNA here is from genome assembly GCA_036758885.1 of Kineosporiaceae bacterium. Lineage (GTDB taxonomy): Bacteria > Actinomycetota > Actinomycetes > Actinomycetales > Kineosporiaceae > DAIOVT01. The sequence goes on along the minus strand of DAIOVT010000236.1, from coordinate 4,732 downwards.
CCGGCATCGCCTGTGCCATCTACTGGCGCAAGGAGTTGCGACGTTCGCTGAAGGGTCTGCTCTTCGTCGGCGTGGCGCCGGTGATCGGCGCGATCGTGTTGGCCGTGCTGCTGGTCGCCGCCGTCCGCGAGTACGCCGACCCGGCGACCTCGTACTCGGGCGAGGCGATCCTCGGGGTCGGTCCGCCGCTGTTCATGGCGGTGCTGATCTTCGTGCTCGGCGTGATCGCCATGTTCATCTCCCGGGCCACCTTCGCCAAGCGGTACTTCGAGCGCCGCGGCGGCGAGGAGGTCGACAAGGCCGTCGCACTCGCCGCCCTGGGCCCGGCGGCGCCCGGGCAGTAGGACGTCACTGCGGCAGCCGCGGCGCCTGAGGACCGGCGGCCAGCTCGGCCAACCCGCCGAGCGGGTCGCCGTCCTGAAGTCGTTCGGTCACCTCGCCGTGCCGCAGCTGCTGCAGGTCGCCGGCCTCGAGCTCGGCCCAGGTGCGTGGCGCGGCCACCGTGGGAAACTCCCTGCCCCGCAACGAGTACGGGCAGATGGTGGTCTTGGCCGGGTTGTTCTGCGACCAGTCGATGAACACCTTGCGCGGCCGCAGCGCCTTGGTCATCTTGGCGGTGACCCGGCGCGGCATCGCCGATTCCAGTTCCTCGGCAACCGCTTTGGCGTATCCGGCGACAACCTCGCCGCCCTGGTCACCGCGCAGCGGCGCGTACAACTGCATGCCCTTGCCGCCGCTGGTCACCGGGAAACAGGTCAGACCATCGCGGGAAAGCCGTTCTCGCACGGCGAAGGCCACCTCGACACACTCGGGCAGACCGGCCGGAGCACCCGGGTCGAGGTCGACCACCAGCCGGTCCGGGTCGGTCGCCGTCCCCCGCTCCTTGGCGCTCGCCCCCGGGGTGGCCCGCCACTGCGGCACGTGCAGTTCCAGCGCGGCCAGGTTGGCCAGCCAGATCACCGTCGCCAGATCCTCGACCAGCGGGTAGACGATGGTCTCCCGGTCCCGGGACGATCCCGGCACCGGCAGCCGCACCCTGCGCACCCACGAGGGCGTGCCGTTGGGCAGGTTCTTCTCGAAGAACGACGGGCCGGAAACCCCATTGGGCCAACGCTTCCGTGTCGCCGGACGATCCGCCGCATGGACCAGCAGGGCCTCGGCGACACTCATGTAGTAGGCGAGCACCTCGCCCTTGGTGGTGGCCGAACCCGGGTAGAGCACCTTGTCGAGGTTGCGCAGCACCAGCCGCCGTTCGCCGATCTGCACGACCTGCTCGGGCCCGTGCGCCCCCTGCGGTGCCATCAGTGCTCCCAGCGGACGTCGTCCGCGCTCAGATCGGTTCGGATGCCGCGGAAGACCGGCTGCCGCAACCGGCCACCCTCCACCCGGCCCAGGTAGCGGACGTCGACGACGATCTCCGGGGTCGTCCAGTTGGTGCCCCGGGCGTCCACCGCGAGCACCTCGGTGCTGAACGGCGATTCCGCCGCGGGCTGCAGCACGCGGCGCAGTTCGGCCTGGGTGAGCGCGGTCAGCCCGCTGCCCACCCGGCCGGCGAAGGTCAGACCGCCGGCGCCGTCCGGCACACCGACCAGCAACGCCCCCAACCGGTCCCGGGCCCCGGTCTCCCAGCGCCAGCCGCCGACCAGCACCGACTGCACATGCTTGTGCGCCAGCTTGACCCAGTCGCCGCTGCGCGAACCGGGGTGGTAGCGGGAGGCCCGGCGCTTGGCGATCACCCCCTCGAGCCCCTGGGAGCGGGTCGCCTCGATCAGCACATCACGGTCGTCGTAGGCCGGCGAGAGCCGGATCGGCAACCCGGAATGCTCGCTGCGCGGGTCGTCGAGCGCGAGCCCGTCGAGCAGGGTGGCCAGCAGCTCCCGGCGTTCGGCCCAGGTCAGGGACGTGACATCGGTTCCGTCGAGGGCGATCAGGTCGAAGGCGAAGTAGGTGGCCGGGGCCTTGGCCGCGAGTTCGGCGGCCCGGCGGGGGTCGCGCACGTGCATGCGCTCGGCCAGCGCGGAGAAGCTGGGCAGCCCGTCGCGGAGCACCACGATCTCGCCGTCCAGCACGGCGTCGGGATGCACCCTGGCCAGCGCGGCGAACTCCGGGTACCCCCCGGTCACCTCGTTGCCGGCCCGGCTGAACAGCGCCACCGCGCCGGGACGCTTCGACCCGCCGAGCATGGCCAGCGCACGGACGCCGTCCCACTTCACCTCGTAGGCCCACGTCGCGCCGTCCGCGGGCAGCTCGCCAGCGGTGCGGGCCGCGACGGCCAGCATCGGCCGCAGCCCCTGAACCGATCCAGCGCCGGATCCGGCGCCTGATCCGGTGAGACGAGGTGAGGCCATGGCTCCCATGCTGCCGCATGGGTCATGCTGAACCATGCGCGCGATCTGGAAGGGTGCCGTTTCGTTCGGGCTGGTCAACGTGCCGGTGCGGGTCTTCACGGCCACTCAGGAACACGACATCCGGTTCCATCAGGTACATCGGGCCGACGGCGGCCGGATCAAGATGAAGCGGGTCTGTCAGGTCTGCGGCGAGGAGGTGCCCTGGGACCAGCTGGCCAAGGGGTACGAGTCGGCCGACGGCCGGGCGGTGATGCTCGAGGACGACGACTTCGCCACGCTGCCGATGGTCAGCAGCCGCGAGATCGAGGTTCTCGAGTTCGTGCCGACCGATCAGGTCGACCCGCTGATGTTCGACAAGGCCTACTACCTCGAACCCGAGGAGCGCACGCTCAAGCCCTACGCGCTGCTGCGTGAGGCGCTGCGCCGGGCCGACCGGGTCGCGGTGGTGAAACTGGCGATGCGGCAACGCGAGACGCTGGCGCTGTTGCGGGTCCGCGAGGACACCATCGTGCTGCAGACCCTGCTCTGGCCCGACGAGATCCGCGCCGCCGACTTCGACGTGCTCGCCGAGGACGTCGACCTCAAGGACGCCGAGGTGAACATGGCACTGTCGCTGGTCGAGTCGCTGGCCGCCGACTTCGACCCCGACCAGTTCGAGGACAGCTATGCGACCGCGGTGGCCGAGCTGGTCGAGCAGAAGCTCGAGGGCGTCGAACCGGTCGTCGCGGCCGCGCCCGAGGAGGTCGCCAGCGGCGAGGTGGTCGACCTGCTCACCGCACTGCAGCGTTCGGTCGAACGGGCCAAGGCCGCTCGAGGCGAGTCCACCGAGGCCGCACCGGCCGAGCAGGCGACCGGCAAGAAGGCACCTGCGAAGAAGACGACGGCCAAGAAGACGACGAGCGCGACGAAGAAGACCGCCTGACCTCAGGGCTCGCAGGCGATGCCGTCGTCGTCACGGTCACGGTCGGCCTTGTTTCCCCGAGGCGCCCAGTTGTTGAGCTTGTAGACCGCCGCGCTGGGCAGGAAGTTCCGGTTCGGCGTGTTCCGGGTGCTGTCCTTGGCGTTCGGCAGACCGACCCCGTTCGGGTAGTGCTTCCACATGGCGGCGCAACTCTTGTAGCGCACCGGCTTCGGGTACACCCGGACGATCACCTGCGGCGAGGTGGCCGCCTTGACCGCGGAGTCACCGGCGAAGACCCAGCGGTAGCGCAGCGAAGCCGTCGGCGCGAACACGTACGAGACGTTGCCCTTGGCGTCGGTGGCCTTGCGCACCAAGGCTTTCCAGCTCTTGCCGTCACGTGAGCTCTGCAGCACCAGGGTCACCTTGCGGGCCGGGCGGATCGACCCCACCACGGTGGCCTTCCCACCGCTGTGCACGAAGGCGTACCGCACCCCCCACGACGTGATCACCGGTTTGGTGCTGATGCCGATCGCGGCGTTGGCCGGCGCCGCATGGGCGGCCGGGGTGCCGAGGACGAAGAGGGCCGTCATGACAACGGCCAGGAGGGGGATGCACCTTCGCATGGCGGCGAGCATAGGGTCGGCGATCACCACGACGCGGGCGTTCGTCCGAACGGAGGAGATTCCGCTCCGGCCGAACGGTGGATCTGTGAATCGGCCGGTGATCCGCCCGGCCTCGCCCGGAGATACTGACGACCATGGTTCTCGGGCCGTCGGCGAGCTCGGAGCCGTTGGTTCTGTTCGTGTCGTCCAACGGTGCCGGCATGGGACATCTGACCAGGATGATGGCCATGGCCCGGCGGCGCTCGCCCCAGGTGCGGGCCCTGTTCGCGTCGATGTCGAGCGCGGTGCCGGTCGTCGCCACTCCGCTGGGACCGGGCAGCGAGGCCGAGGGTTTCGACTGGGAGTACATCCCCTCGCGCGGTGACCTGCACACCGGCGCACGCCGCTGGAACGCCATGTTCGCCAGGCGGTTCGACCTGTTGGTCGAGACCGAACGTCCCGACGCGATCGTCTTCGACGGTGTCTACCCGTACACCGGACTGCTCGAGGTCGCCGGACGGCGCGGGGTGCCGACGGTGTGGTCCCGCCGGGGCATGTGGCGGGCCGGCGAGGGCGCCAGACAGCTGCGGTCGAGCTCCCGGTTCGACGCGATCGTCGAGCCGGGAGACCTTGCCGCGCAGGCGGATCCGGGTCTGACCGCGGCCCGTGACGACGCCCACCGGGTCGACCCGGTGACCCTGCTGGACGCCGAGGAGCTGCTGCCCCGGGACGCGGCGGCGGCGGCGCTCGGCGTGGACCCCGACCGGCCGGTGGCCCTGGTGCTGCTCGGTACCGGCACCGTCGCCGACATGTCCAGCGCGCTCGGCCAGGTCGCCGATCGGCTTGTCGCCGAACCGGATTGGCAGATCGTGATCACCCGG
>DAIOVT010000235.1:0-6548 GCA_036758885.1 Kineosporiaceae bacterium | reverse complement strand
GCCGCCGGAGACCACGTTGACCATCACCACCGCGGCGACCACCACGGCACCGACCCAGCTCGGGGCCCCGGTCACCGTGCGCAGGGCCTGGCCGGCGCCGTGGAACTGGGGCAGCAGGTACAGCCAGCCCAGCCCGATCACCAGCACCGAGGTCATCGAGCGCACCGTGCGCGAGCCGAGCCGGAGCTCGGCGAAGTCAGGCAGTGTGTAGGCGCCCGAGCGGCGCAACGGCGCGGCCACGAACGCCAGCATCACCAGGTAGCCGGCGGTGTAACCGACCGGGTACCAGAGGATGTCGGTGCCGAACGCGAGCACCAGCCCGGCGACGCCGAGGAAGCTGGCCCCGGAGAGGTACTCGCCGCCCACCGCCGAGGCGTTCCACCAGGGCCCGATCGTGCGGCTGGCGACGTAGAAGTCCGACGTGGTGCGGGAGAGCCGCAGCCCGAGGGCGCCGACGCCGAGGGTTGCGGTGCTGACCCCGGCCACGGCCAGCAGGGCTGCCCAGATGTGCGAGTCGCTCATGCCGGCCCGGCCGGCGGGTTCGGCTGCGGACCTCTCACGTGCGGTCGACGATCTCGGTGAAGTCGCGTTCGGCCCGGTTCGCCGAACGGTCCAGCCACCAGGCGGCGGTGACCATCGCCGGGTACAGGCTGACACCGATCACCCACCACGACAACGGCAGCCCGAGCAGCCGGATGTCGGTGAGGTCGGGCCGGCCGGCCAGCAGCAGCGGCACCGCGCCGAGCACGATCACGAAGGCGCCGATCACCGCCAGCGCCGCCCGCATCTGGGCGCGCAGCAGTGAGCGGAGATAGATCGCGCCGACGCCGGTCTGCTCGGTCAGGTCTCGGACGGCGGGCCGGGTCGGCGAGGACGACGAGGTGCCCATCCGAGGGTTGGTCACCCGGACCCGTTGCGGTTTGCCGACGCCGGGCATGTCAGCGCGGCTCCTTGGCGATGCTCGCCGCGCGAACCAGCTTGTTGCGCAGTTCGCGGGTGTGTCTGCGGCTCACCTGGAGCACCCGATCACCCATTCGCACCGTGCAGCGGCCGCCGTCCACCCTGATCTCGTCGACGTGCGGAAGGGCGACCAGGGTACTGCGGTGGATGCGGATGAAACCGGCGTCGGCCCAGCGCTCCTCGAGCGTGGTCAGCGGCACCCGGACGAGGTGGCTCGAGGTCTCGGTGTGCAGCCTCGCGTAGTCGCCGTGGGCCTCGACGAAACGCACCTGGGAGCGCAGCAGGAACCGGGTCACACCGCCGAGCTCGACCGCGATCGTCTCGTCCTTGGCCGGCTCCTCGGGCGGTGTCACGGTGTTCGAGTGGTTCTCCACGACCCGCTTGATCGCTTCGGAAAGGCGTTGCGGCCGAACGGGTTTCATCACGTAATCGGTGGCCCGCAGATCGAAGGCGTCGATCGCGTGACGCTCGTAGGCGGTCACGAACACCACCTGCGGGCGCTGGCTGAACCGGGCCAGCACCCGGGCCAGGTCCAGGCCGTCCAGACCGGGCATCCGCACGTCGCAGAAGACCACGTCGACCTGTTCGTCCTCGAGTGCCCGCAACGCCTCGGCGCCGCTGGAGGCGGTCAGGATCGGGCCGATCCGGGGATCCTGCCCGAGCAGGTAGGCCAGTTCCTCGAGGGCCGGGCGTTCGTCGTCCACGACCAAAGCACGCAACGGTGACGGCGACGACGGCGAGGCCATGTGCGGAGCCTATGCCGCCACCACGGAGCGTGGGGGAGCGGATCGTCAGGAAATTCACATCCCCTTCCGCGGGTTCCGGCCCCGGCCGCCGGACGGGTGGTCCCGCGGAAACGGTCAGACCAGGGCGTCGTGCTCGGTGCTGAGCTGCTCGATCAGCCGGCTCATCACGTCGTCCGCGGCCTCGATCGGCACCTGGCAGGTGCCGGCGGCCTGATGCCCGCCGCCGCCGTGCCCGAGCATCACGGCGCCGAGGTCGACGCCGGAGGACCGGTCGAGGATCGACTTGCCGGCGGCGAAGACGATGTTCTGCTTCTCCCGGCCCCACATCACGTGCATGCTCACCCTGGCCTGCGGGAACAGTGCGTAGACCATGAACCGGTTGCCCGCGTGGATGGTCTCCTCGGGGCGCAGGTCGATCTTCGCGAGATCACCGTGCAACGTGGTCACCCGGTGCAACTGGTCGACGAAGGCCGGCCGCTGCTCCTGGAACAGCGCCACCCGCTCGGCGACGTCCGGGATCGCCAGCACGTCGTCGATGTCGTCGTGGTCGGCGCAGTAGTCGATCAGCTGCATCATCAGCTGGTAGTTCGAGATCCGGAACTCCCGGAACCGGCCGAGCCCGGTGCGCGGATCCATGATGAAGTTCAGCAGCGCCCAGCCGGCCGGCTGCAGGATGTCGTCGAGGTCGTACTGGGCGGCGTCCGCCTGATCGACCGCGGCCATCATCGTGGGGCTGACGTCGGGGAAGGTGGCCGCGCCGCCGAAGTGGTCGTAGACCACCCGGGCCGCCGAGGGCGCGTCCGCCACCAGCACATGGTTCCGCGCCCGGCCGCCGGTCGCCGCGGAGCCGTCGGCGTTGCGGCGTTCCTCGGAGAGGTGATGGTCGAACACCTGATGGGCCTGCGGCTGGTACGGCAGGTTGGTCAGGATGTCGCGGTCGGTGATCTCGACCTTGCCGTCCTGGACGTCCTTGGGGTGGGCGAAGCTGATCTCGTCGATCAGCTCGAGCTTGCGCAGCAGGACGGCGCACACCAGGCCGTCGAAATCGCTGCGTGTGATCAGGCGGTACCGGTCGGACAAGACGACCCCCTCGTATCTTCCCCCTCGAACTGTCGGCCCGGACGTGGTCCGGGCCCCTCAGGGCGTTCATCGGTGCGTCCGGCAGCGATCTTGACCGGTCTGCGCGAGCGTTCAGCGCGGGTGCACCCCGGGTGCGTACTTGGGGATCCGGAAGCTGACCCGGGTGCCGGCGCCGGGTGCGGTCTCGACGACCAGGCCGTAGTCGTCGCCGAACACCTGGCGCAGCCGGGCGTCGACGTTGCCCATGCCCACCGAATCGGCCTCGGACTCACCGGCGAGCACCCGGCGCACCACCTCGGGGTCCGAGCCGGCGCCGTCGTCCTCGATCCAGATCAGCGCCTCGGAGCCGACGTCCTGGGCCCCCAGGGTCACCGTGCCCACCCCGGAGCCGGCCTCCAGGCCGTGCTGGACGGCGTTCTCCACCAGCGGCTGAACGGCCAGGAACGGCACCAGTACCTGCAGCACCTCGGGGGCGATCTGGAGCTGGATCTGCAGCCGGTCGCCGAACCGGGCCTGTTCGAGCACCAGGTAGCGCTCGACGTTGCGCAACTCGTCGGCGAGCGTGGTGAACTCGCCGCCGCGGCGCAGTGCGTACCGGGTGAAGTCGGCGAACTCGAGCAGCAGTTCCCGGGCCCGGTCGGGGTCGGTGCGCACGAACGAGGCGATCGCCGCCAGCGAGTTGTAGATGAAGTGCGGGCTGATCTGGGCGCGCAGTGCGCGCAGTTCGGCCTCCATGGCCCGGTTGCGGGAATGGTCCAGCTCGGCGAGCTCGAGCTGGGTGGAGACCCAGGCCGCCACCTCCTCGGTGGCCCGCACCAGGCCGGCGGTGGCCTCGTCGGCGTAGGCGATCAGGGCGCCGACCACCCGGTGGTCGCTGACCAGTGGGGAGACCACCGCGGTGTGCAGCTCACAGTCGGGCCGGTTGCAGGTGAGGGCGGAGAGCACGTCGGTGCGTCCGGTGGTGAGCACGTCGGCGGCCAGCTGTGGTGCGTCCGGGGAGTGCCAGGCCTCGCCGGCGCCGTCCCAGGCCAGCGTCGTCGAGGAGGTGACCAGGGCGACCGCGGGGGTACCGAGCAGCGCGCGCAGATGTTTCACCGAGCGGGCCGCCCCGGTGGGGGTGAGTCCCTGGCGCAGGTGCGGTGCCGCCTGGCTGGTGCGGTTCAGGGTGGCGAAGGTGGTGCGATCGGCGGTGGTGCCGAGATCGCGGCGGCGAAGCACCAAACGGGCGACGAACACCGCGGCGGCGGTGATGACGACGGCGAACAGCAACAGGAAGCCGATGGCCTGCGCGGTGCCCTGGGGCATCCGGACACGCTACTCCGGCGGGACCTCGCCGGTCGCCGGGTCGGGCGGCGTGAGAAGGGCCATGCGCAGAGCGGGCATATCTCCGGAAGCGTTCTGAGGTGTATGTACCGGAATATTCCTTTTTGTGAGGTCAGCGGTGTGGATATTCCACATCGTCCCGGCCCGGACGGCGCGGTCGGGTGGCAAAACTCGCTCCGCCGTTCTCGGGATCCGCGGGTGTCCCCGAAGTGTTGCCGGGACGGCGGGGCTAGCCTCGCCGGATGGCAGTGCTCATCTGTGATCTTTCCAGTCTTGGTGCCGGGATCGAAGTCGGTCTTGTCGAGGTGCTGGACGACCTGCGCCACCAGGGGTGGACGCTGATCGGTGCCGGAGGAGCTCCACGACCACTCTCGGAACTGCCCCGGCAGGCGCCGCCCGCCGACGGCATCGACCCGGCGACGGTGTTCGACCGGGTGCTCCCGGTTCCCGATCTGCCCGGCGCGGATCCGCGCCGGTTCGCCTTCCTGCTGCGGGAGAGCGGGACCGGGCCCAAGATCTACGTCGACGACCGGCCGGAGTGCGTGGCCGCGGCACGGCGGGCCGGCCTGGACGCCCATCTGTACCGGGGGGCCGCAGGGCTGCGGGCGGCCTGTATGAGTTCGAGCGTCGGCGTCTGAGACCCTCCGCGTCGTCCGGCCCTTTTCGGCGGGCTGTTTGAGATGCTGGCACCGATGACCCCACGACCCGACCCCCTCGAATCGTTGGCCCTCCGGCTCGATCTGGCCGGCACGGTCGACGAGGTGCGTGCTGCCTGCGTCGAACTGCGCAGCCACCCGGCCCTGCGCCGGCACGCCGAGGAGGCCGCGGCGGAGGCCGGGATCCGGGCCGCCCGGGCCAATGCCGCCCTGGCCGGTGCCCGGTTGCCGGTCGACGCGGTGCGCGAGGCCGTGCTCGGCCTGGCCCTCTATCCCTCGGACGCGGCCGGCGACACCGTGCGGGGCGCCGTCCGGGTCAATGCCGAGGTCGAGCGGCTCGGGTCGCTCTGGCAACGGGCCCCGCTGCAGGCGCTCGCCCGGCTGCACGTCGCCGCCGGTGCCGGTCTGATCCCGGACGACGCTCTGGGCCGGCCCCGGCTGCCCGGTGAGGATCCGCTCGACGGGCACGACCTGTTCGCCGAGGACGGTTCGCCGGTGCCCGCCCCGGCCGGCGGGTCCGAGGTCGCCGAGCGGTTGAAGGCGTTGCGCAAACTGCTCGCCAAGCCCGGCGGACGGACGGCGCCGGTGCTTCTGGTCGCCGCCGCGGCGCACGCCGAGCTGATGATCACCCGGCCGTTCCTGGCCGGCAACGCCCTGGTCGCCAGGGGTATCTGTCGTTCGATCCTGCGCTACGCCGGATTCGACCCGACCGGCGTGGTGGTCTGGGAGGCCGGGCTGTTGGCCATGGGCGTCCGGTACCCGTTGAGCCTGGCTCGCTACGCCGACGACGAGGACGGCGCCGCCGACTGGCTGCGCACCTTCGCGGCGGCGATGCTGGACGGCGTCGCCGAGGGCCGCAACGTCTGCGACGCCGTCGCGCAGGGTCGCCTGACCTCACGCTGAGCGACCGGATTGAATCGTTCCGGAATCGTTGTTCGTCCAGTTGTTCAGTCGCCCTCCCCGGGGTGCCCGGAAGCGTCCTTGTGGCGTCGTGCCTGGTTGTGTCCGGGTGGTGGTGGCGGATTCACCGAGTCGTTGCCGGGGCGTCGCCACGCGGATGCCGGCCGGTCGCCAGAGTGTCGCTCGCGGGTTACGAAAAGTGGTGATTCCAATGGGCCACCGACGGGAGGGGTCGGATCTGAAACTCCTTCTGCGGAATTCGCAGGAAGCAAGGTCATCAAGCTGTGGAATCCGCAGTTGTAGGATGATGGAGGTAACGCCTTGATCCGCCAATTGCGGGTCGGGCTGAGCGAAGTAGGTTGCGCAAGACGGGGTATCCGTACGACACTTGAGGCCAGCGCGGATTACCGCGCCTGCTGGTGCGACTCCTCCCCCCCGAGCCGGACCAGCAAACGGCCCTCGCTCCCCCCAGCGAGGGCCGTTCTTCTTTGTCTACGGACAGTCGGATGTCTGAACCGGTCGTTCTGACCGAGCGTTCGGCGCGGTGTTCTGACCCGCTGTCCAGGGTGATTGTCCAGGACGGCCGTCCAGGTCGGGCGCCTTGATCAACCGGTTTGATCAATAGGTTTGATCGATCGATCCGGCGATGACCGGGTTGGCGGCCGCCACGGCGCGGGACGCGGGGGTCGTGACGAGCCGCACGTTCCGTCCCCAGGTGCCGGTGCCGGTCGGTTGTCCACAGCCGGATCAGGTCGGGGGTGACGCGGTGATCTCCCGCCGCGCAGGCTGCGGTCCTGATCGAGGAGGTCTCTTGCCGAATCCGTTCACCCTGCCTCTGGGGACCGCGCCGTCCGCGTCGCCGGCAGCCTCGCCGTTCGCGCCG
>DAIOVT010000234.1:0-6553 GCA_036758885.1 Kineosporiaceae bacterium | reverse complement strand
GTGGTCACCGCCGCCTGGGCGGGTACCTCGTGGGCGCAGCGGTCACCGGTCGGCAGCCAGACCCGGGACGGCGTGCTCGAGCAACCGGAGGTCACCGGCGAGGTGGTGCTCGGCCGCGCGAGCCCGCTGGTGGCCGGCGCCGACGTCTGGGTGCCCGCGGCCGCCGTGGCCCGGGTGAGCCTGGACGTCGACGGCCGGCACTGCAGCGAGCAGATCGACCTGGCCGCCGGCCGGACCAGGGTCAGCGTCGGCTGCACGATCGAGGCCGACGCCGAGGACCTGCCCTCGCTGCCGGCCAGGATCAGCGTCGTGCTCGCACCCGCCGCGTCGTTCGGCTCGTCGTTCGGGTCGTCGTTCGGCTCAGCGTCCGGTTCGTCCCCGGCAGCGGCCACGTTCTCGACCGCCGGCACCCGGCGGGAGGTCTCGCAGACCCTGCCGATCGCCGACGCGCCGGTGCTCGGTGACGCCGAGGCGACCGCCCGCTGGCGGGCGATCGAGGCCCGCCTGGACGCTTCCGCGACCGCCGTCGAGCATGACCCGCGCTCGGGGCTGACCGGCGCCGTCCGGCACACCTCGGCCAACGTCGCCGAACTGGTGCGCCGCGAGGCGCAGCGCAGCGGCTGGCGCAGCCAGGCCACCGGGCGGCTGCTCGCCGAACTGCTGGCGACCCGCAAGCCGGGCGGTGGGTTCGGTCTGGCAACGGCGTGGGACGCCTACGACGACGGCACCGTCAACCCACCCTCGACGGCGTACACGGTGACCACCGCCGGGCACGTCGGGGGTGTGCTGCTCGCGGCGTACCAGGCGCGCGCGATCTCCGAGACGGCGATGCGGACGACGATCGACGCGCTGCTCGGCATGCCCCGGCTCGTCGGCGGCACCTGTCTGGCCTATTCGAACTCACCGCTGGACGCCGGCAAGCCCTGCGTCTACAACGTCAGCCACGGCGCCGCGGCGTTCCTGGTGCGGTTCCGCGGGCTCAGCGAGTACCGCGCCGGCGACATCGACCAGGTGCTCACCGCGTTGCGTTCGCGGCTGGGCGACGGCTACGACCCGGCCACCGGGTACTGGGCGTACATGTCGGGATCGGTTGCGCCGCAAGACATGTCGCACCAGCTCTACACGGCGCAGTCGGTCGACGTGGTCGATCCCGGGTTCGGTGCGGTGGCCGCGATGATGGCCCGGCCGTGGTGGCAGCACCCCGGTGGCATCGAGCAGTCCCGGCTGCCGGTGGCCACCTCGATGCTCGAACTCGCCGCCGCCAACTGCGGTTACGCCCGCACCCCGGGGGTGCTGATGGCCGTGGAACGCGGTCTCGGCGAGCAGGCCCCGCCGTTCACCCTGTTGGCGATGGCGAGCACCTCCGACGAGGTGTTGCAGCGCTGCTTCAGCGGGCGACCGGTCAGCTGATCGATCACCTGATAGCAGCATCTCCGACCGGCCCCCGGGTGCCGATACAACCCTGTGACGTGCTTGCGAACGCCTCGGCTGATGCTCTCGACCGTCGCTGCCGTGCTGGTCGCCGGCCTGCTGGTGACGCTGCTCGGCGATCCGGCCTCGGCCGCCGCTCGCAAGCCGCCCTACGGCGTCTCGATCACCTCGGCAAAGGTGGTCTCGGGCACCGCACGCCTCGAGACCAGCACCGTGATCAGGATCTCGGCGGTACTCAAATCACCTCGTAAGCAACGGGTTCCGTGGGTCTTGCAGATCGGCAACCAGCGCTGCCGGGGCACCGTGATGCTGCCCAAGGGACGCAAGACGATCTCTGTTCGCTGTGCCACCAGACCGACCGCCGCACAGATCCCGACGCTGCCGCTGTCGATCTCGGTGGGTACGCCGTCCAGCAAGCGCAAGGACGCCGGCATCCGCCGGCTCAAGGTGGCGATCGCCGAGGGCACCAACCTCAGCAAGGCCAACGCCGCGCGGCGATGGACCTCGATCGCCTCGACGCTCGGCCGGGGCACCGCCACCCAGTCGATCGGGGGACTGCGTGCCGGGCCGACCGGTACCGTCACCGCCGCCTCGCTGTACGCCCCCGCGGACGCCGCCGCCCAGGTGCTCTCGATCGCCGAGAGCACCGGCTGGCAGAGCGATCAGGTGAGCGAGGCGGTCGACGTCCTGCTGACGATGCGCAACCCGGACGGCGGCTTCGGCCTCGGCTACGCCTGGGACGCCTACCAGGACGGTTCGGTCAACCCGCAGAGCACCAGCTACACCGTGACCACTGCCGGGCACGTCGGCCAGATCGTGCTGCAGGCCTGGCGCAACGGCGCGGTCGACGACTCGGTGATCGAGGGCATCGTCGACTCGCTGCTGGCCACCCCGCGGCTGGACGGCGGCAAGTGCCTGGCCTACTCGACCTCGCGCAACGACGCGGCCAAGCCGTGCGTCTACAACGTGAACATCGGCGCGGCGGCGTTCCTGGTCAATCTGGTCAAGGACGTCGAGTACCGCGCCACCGAGGTACGCCGGCTGATCGCGACGCTGCGGTCGGGCCTGAACAACGGCTACGACCGCAGGACCGGGTACTGGGTCTACATGCGGGGCAACAAGGCGGCCCAGGACATGTCGCACCAGCTCTACACCGCCGCCAGCGCCGACGTCCTCGACCCGAACTTCAAGGCCGTTGCCCGAATGATGGCCAGACCCTGGTGGCAACAGCCGGCCGGGCTCACCCAGAGCCGGGTGATGATCGCCTCGGGCATGATCGCGCTGTCCGGTGCGTGCAGCTACGCGGCGCGCCCCGGGGTGCTCGCCGGCGCCGCCCGCGGCGCCACCGCGGCGATGCCGACCTTCACCCGGCTCGGTCTGAGCCGATCGGCGCAGAACACCGCCCGGCGCTGTTTCGCCGCTCCGGGTGCGCAGGCGCAGAGCATGCCCGCGCAGGCCGAGCAGCTGGTGCTGCTCGCCCAGCTCGGCGCGGGCTGAGCCGGGCCGCGGAGGCCGGCGCAGTCGCCGGGGGCAAACAGTTGATGCCGTCCGGGGGGTGCTGGTTATCCTGGGGCGGCCGTGACTGGCGAGGGTGGGTCACCACCGGGGAGCGGCAGTACCGTCCGTGAGGGGCCGACCGCCTGGGCCCCGGCACCTCCCTTGCCCCCTGCAACTCGCCAAGGAGCCACATGACCGAGCTCTCGGTGCCGGCGTCCGTCGCTGCCACCACCACCGACCTTGCGAGCATCGACCCCGAGCTGGCCGCCGTCCTGACCGGGGAGCTGTCCCGTCAGCGCGACACCCTCGAGATGATCGCCAGTGAGAACTTCGCCCCCCGCGCCGTGCTGCAGGCCCAGGGCAGCGTGCTGACCAACAAGTACGCCGAGGGGTATCCGGGCAAGCGCTACTACGGCGGTTGCGAAGAGGTCGACAAGGCCGAGGACCTGGCCCGTGACCGGGTGAAGGCGCTCTACGGCGCGGCCTATGCGAACGTCCAGCCGCACTCGGGCGCCCAGGCCAACGCGGCCGCGATGCACGCGCTGCTCACCCCGGGCGACACGATCCTGGGGCTGGAGCTGGCGCACGGGGGTCACCTGACCCACGGCATGAAGCTCAACTTCTCCGGCAAGCTCTACAAGGTCGCCGCCTACGGTGTCGACCCGCAGACCTTCCGCATCGACATGGACGTCGTCCGTGCGGCCGCCCTGGAGAGCCGTCCCAAGCTGATCATCGCCGGCTGGTCGGCCTACCCGCGGCACCTCGACTTCGAGGCGTTCCGCTCGATCGCCGACGAGGTCGGTGCGCTGCTGATGGTCGACATGGCGCACTTCTCCGGCCTGGTCGCCGCCAAGCTGCACCCGAACCCGGTGCCGCACGCGCACGTGACCACCTCGACCACGCACAAGACGCTGGCGGGCCCGCGCGGCGGCATGATCCTGGCCGGCGACACCGAGTACGAGAAGAAGTTCCAGTCCGCGGTCTTCCCCGGTCAGCAGGGCGGTCCGCTGATGCACGTGATCGCGGCCAAGGCGGCCACCTTCAAGATCGCCGCGAGCGAGGAGTTCGCCGAGCGGCAGCGCCGCACCCTGGCCGGGGCGAAGATCCTGGCCGAGCGGCTGACCGCGGCCGACGCCACGGCGGCGGGGGTCTCGGTGCTGACCGGCGGCACCGACGTGCACCTGGTGCTGGTCGACCTGCGCAACTCCCAGCTCGACGGACAGCAGGCCGAGGACCGGTTGCACGAGGCCGGCATCACCGTGAACCGCAACGCGGTGCCGTTCGACCCGCGACCGCCGATGATCAGCTCCGGGCTGCGCATCGGTACCCCGGCGCTGGCCACCCGCGGCTTCGGCGAGGCCGAGTTCAGCGAGGTCGCCGACATCATCGCCGCCGCGTTGCAGCCCAGCTGCGACATCGAGGCGTTGCGGGCACGGGTCACCAAGCTGACCGAGGCGTTCCCGCTCTACCAGGGCCTGGAGAGCTGGTGACCGCTCAGCTGCTCGACGGCAAGGCCACCGCCAAAGCGATCAAAGACGAACTGCGCGAACGGGTCTCGGCGCTGACCGAGCGAGGACGGCGCCCCGGGCTGGGCACCGTGCTGGTCGGTGACGACCCCGGCTCGCACGCCTACGTCGCGGGCAAGCACCGCGACTGCGAGCAGGTGGGCATCGCCTCGATCCGCGAGGACCTGCCCGCCGACGCCAGTCAGGGTGACGTGCTCGCCGCGATCGGCCGGCTGAACGCCGACCCGGCCTGCACCGGGTACATCGTGCAACTGCCGCTGCCGCGCGGGCTCGACGCCGAGGCGGCGCTCGAGGCGATCGACCCGGCCAAGGACGCCGACGGTCTGCACCCGACCAACCTCGGCCGGCTGGTGCTCAGCGTCTCCGGCGAGTTGACCTCGCCGTTGCCGTGCACCCCGCGCGGCATCGTGGTGCTGCTCGAGCGGTACGGGGTGAAGCTGTCCGGGGCGCAGGTGTGCGTCGTCGGCCGCGGGGTGACCGTCGGCCGGCCGCTCGGGCTGCTGCTCACCCGCAAGTCGGTGAACGCCACGGTGACGTTGTGCCACACCGGAACCCGCGACCTGGCCGCCCAGGTGCGCGAGGCCGACGTGGTGGTCGCCGCGGCCGGGGTGCCCGGCATCATCACCGCCGAGATGCTCAAGCCGGGTGCCGCGGTTCTGGACGTCGGCATCTCGCGCATCCCCGGTGAGGACGGCGCCGCCACCCTGGTCGGCGACGTCGCGCCGCAGGCGCGGGAGGTGGCCGGCTGGATCGCGCCGATGCCCGGAGGAGTCGGTCCGATGACCCGCGCGATGCTGCTGACCAACGTCGTCGAGGAAGCCGAGCGGGCAGGGGTCTGATCCACCGGTGATCCGTCTGGCAAGCGTCAACGTCAACGGGGTCCGTGCCGCGATGCGTCGCGGCATGGGCCCCTGGCTGCTCGAGCGCCGTCCGGATCTGCTTGCGCTGCAAGAGGTCCGGGCGAGCGACGAGATCCTCTACGACACCCTGAACCAGGGTGCCGACCCGGGCTGGGAGTGGACGGGCGTGCACGCCGAAGCGTCCGGGAAAGGCCGCGCCGGGGTCGCCGTGCTCGGCTCGGCCAAACCGGTCGCCACCCGGGATTCGTTGCCCGACAACGGTTTCGGTGAGCAGGACGGTCTGGGCCGCTGGGTCGAGGCCGACTACGCGGTGACTGGTCCGGGCGGCGCTGCCGACCTGCGCACGCTCACCGTGATCTCCGCCTACGTGTTCACCGGTGAGGCCGGAACCTCTCGCCAGCCGCAGAAGGAGACCTTCCTCGCCGGCATGCGCACCCGGCTCGACGAGCTCGCCGCCGGTGGTGCCCTGGTGGTGCTCACCGGCGACCTCAACGTCGCCCACCGCGAGGAAGACCTGAAGAACTGGAAGGGAAACCTCGGCAAGGCCGGGTTCCTGCCGAGTGAGCGGGCCTGGTTCGACGAGTTGTTCGCCGCCGGCTGGGTGGACGTCGTCCGCCGCGCCGCCGGCGACGTCCCCGGCCCCTACTCCTGGTGGAGCTGGCGGGGGCAGGCCTTCGACAACGACACCGGCTGGCGCATCGACTACCAGCTCACCAGCCCCGCCCTGGCCGCCCTGGTGCTCGCCACCGCCACCGACCGGGCCCCCAGCTACGCCGAACGCTGGTCCGACCACGCCCCCGTCGTCGTCGACTACGACCTCACCCTCACCTGACCACCCCAAACCCAGCGTGATCATGCAGAACTGCACGGGTTCCACGTGTGCCAACCCATCCCCGTGATCATGCAGAACCGCACGCCCGTCCGGTGACCTCGTGTGCCTCGCCCACCATCCCGACCCCGCCGTGATCATGCAGAACTGCACGCGTTCCGGGGTCGAGTGCGCAGTTCTGCATGATCACGGCGGGCCAGTCGGCGTCCAGGAGGCGGCCGCTGCGGGTGGTTGGTTGCGGACGCTTCTGTGTCGTCAGACGAACACAGAAGCGTCCGCGATCAGCCGGCTCCACGGGTCAAGCGTCCACCCAGGCCGTGATCATGCAGAACTGCGCGCCCCGGGGGCGCCGCACCTCTGTGCAGTTCTGCATGTTCACGGTGGGAGCTGAGTCACCGGCCCCGACCACC
>DAIOVT010000233.1:0-6582 GCA_036758885.1 Kineosporiaceae bacterium | reverse complement strand
TGGTGGCCGCCCGGGCCATGCCGCCGTCGATCATCACCAGCCGGTCGCCGTCCTCGATCACGTAGACGTTGACCGCGTGCAGGTGGTCACCGGGCAGCGGCAGCGGGATCCGGTGCACGCCCTCGGCGACCGGGTACACCCCGGGACGCTCCCAGGCGTGCCGGTCGCGGTCGGGTCGAACTCCAGGTGCGCTCACGTGCTCCTCCAGAACTCTGCTCGCCCGCCCGAACTCACATCTCATGGCGGTTGACCGGCCCCGACGCTGCCATAGGTTTGGTCGGGAAGCATGCGGGGGGCCGGTCGGGTCTCCCGCCGGGCCGGATACCGAAAAGGGTGCGCATCGATGGGCACGCCAGGACACGGGCACGGACACGGGCACGGCCACGGGCTGCCGGTGAGCGCCGGCGGTGAGCACCGCCGCAAACTCATTGCGGTGCTGGGCATCACGACCGTGGTACTGGTCGCCGAGGTGATCGGCGCCCGGATCACCGGCTCGCTGGCGCTGCTCGCCGACGCCGGCCACATGTTCACCGACGCCGCCGGCATCGCGCTCGCAGTGCTCGCGGTCACCTTCGGCGCCCGGCCGGCCACCCGGGAACGCACCTATGGCTACTACCGGCTCGAGATCCTGGCGGCGGTGGCGAACGCGGTGCTGTTGCTCGGCATCGCCGTGTTCATCCTGATCGAGGCCTGGCGGCGCTGGTTCAGCGAACCCCAGGTCGAGGGCGGCCTGATGCTGGTGTTCGCGCTGGTCGGCCTGGTGGCCAACGTGATCGGCCTGGTGATCCTCAGCTCCGGCGCCAAGGAGAGCCTGAACGTGCGCGGCGCCTACCTCGAGGTGCTCGGCGACATGCTCGGTTCGGTGGCGGTGATCGTCGCGGCCGTGGTGATCGCGCTGACCGGCTGGACCCGGGCCGACGTGCTGGCCTCGGTCGCGGTCGCGCTGATGATCCTGCCGCGCACCTGGTCGCTGCTGCGGGAGGCGGTCGACGTGCTGCTCGAGGCGACCCCGCGCGGGGTGAACCTCGACGTGGTGCGTCAGCACATCCTCGAGGTGCCGGGGGTGATCGGGGCGCACGACCTGCACGCCTGGACGATCACCTCGGGTCTGCCGGTGCTCTCGGTGCACGTCGTCGTCGAGGACACCGCCCTCGAGGACGGCGGTGCGGGCCGGCTGCTCGACGAGCTGTCGAACTGCCTGGCCGATCACTTCGACGTCGAGCACTGCACCTTCCAGCTCGAGCCGAGCCGGCACGCCGACCACGAGTTCCACACCCACGCCTGAACAGATGCAGGTACTCGAGCGCGCAGCGCTGGCCGCGGTCGACGACCGCTGGACGCTCGAGACCCTGGTCGACCTGCTCTCCGTGCCGTCGGTGACCGGCACCCCCGCCGAGGCCAGGGCCCAGCGCCTGCTCGCGCAGCGCTGCCATGATCTGGGCCTGGACGTCGACCTGTGGCGGATCGACCTGGACGCCGCCCGTGCCGATCCCGGCTTCCCGGGCACCGAGGTCGACCGGGCCGAACTGCCCGGCATGGTCGCCACCCTCGATCTCGGCGGCCCCGGCCCGACGCTGATCCTGAACGGCCACGTCGACGTCGTGCCGCCCGGCGAGACCCGGCAGTGGGCCGGTGACCCGTTCGTACCGGTGCTGCTGAACACGCCGGAGGGTGGCCGGCTCCGGGCGCGCGGCGCCTGCGACATGAAGGCCGGGCTGGTCGCCGCGCTCGCCGCGGTGCGTGCGGTGGCGTTGATCCGCAGCCATTTCCGCAACCGGCTGCGCGGCCGGCTCGCGCTGCACGTGGTGGCCTCCGAGGAGGACGGCGGCCTGGGCAGCTGGGCGACGCTGCGCCGCGGTCACGTCGGCGACCTGTGCATCATTCCCGAGCCCACCGCCGGCACCGTGATCAGCGCTGCCGCAGGCGCTCTGACGTTCCGGCTGGACGTCGCCGGCCGCTCCGCTCACGGGGCCACCCGCGACCTGGGGATCAGCGCCCTGGACGCCTTCGCGCCGGTGCAACGGGCGCTCGCCGAGCTGGAACGCGAGCGCAATCGCGAGAGCGACCCGCGCTTCGCCGGGCTTGCACTGCCCTACGCGCTCTCGATCGGCACGATCAGCGCGGGGGAGTGGGCCAGCACCGTCCCGGACCGGCTGGTCGCCCAGGGACGCTTCGGCGTCCGTCTCGGTGAGGACGTCGCCGACGCCCGCCGGGCGTTCGAGGCGGCGGTCGCCGAGGCCGGTGCCGCCGACCCGTGGCTGGCCCGCAATCCGGTCGTGGTGACCTGGTGGGGCGGCCAGTTCGCCAGTGCCGCAACACCTTTGGCGCATCCGTTGACCACCCTGGTGCAGGATGCCGCCGAGCGGGTGACCGGGCGCCGTCCGGCCGAGGTGGCGGCGCCGTACGGCAGCGATCTGCGGCACTACCTGGCCGCGGGCATCCCGACCGTGCAGCACGGCCCCGGGGACATCGCTCTCGCCCATTCCGTCGACGAGTCGGTGCCGGTCGCCGAGGTGCTCTCCTGCGCCCGCACCCTCGCCCTGGTCGCCGTCCGGGCCCTGGCCGGGGCGGAGCGTTGAGCCCGGCGAGAACACCTGTGCCGCAACCGGTTCGGCACGTCGGCGACGCCGAGCGCCGGGCCCGCCTCGGCGTCCGGAACGGTCTGGCGGACCCGCTCCCCGACATCGCCGGTGCCACCCGGGCGATCACCGTGTGGCACGCCACCGAGCCGGCCTCGGTGCATCTGGCGATCCGGGCCCGGACCAGCGGGGTCGGCGTCGCCGACGTCGAGCACGCCCTCTACACCTCGCGCGAGCTGGTCAAGCTCACCGCGATGCGGCAGACCCTGTTCGCGGCTCCGCCCGACCTGTTGCCGGCGCTGTGGGGCAGTGCGGCGGCCCGGGCCGCGACCACCCAGGCGAGGTCCCTGGCCAAGGACCTGGTCGCCGACGGCATCGCCACCGACGGTGCCGCCTGGCTCGCGGAGGCCGGCGAGCGGATCGTCGCCGCCCTCGCCGACGGCACCGAGACCGACTCGACACGGGTGCGCGAACTGGTGCCGATGGTCGACCTGAGCGTGCGGCGCGGATCGGGCAGGTGGGCGCGGCCGTTCCCGCTCGGCCAGCTGATGCTGAACCTGCTCGGCGCGCAGGGCCGGCTGGTGCGGTCCCGCTCGATCGGGCACTGGCGGGTGGCCAGACCCACCTGGACCGCCACCGATGCCTGGCTCGGCGTGGCGTCCGGGGCCGGTGGGGCGGCGGGGCGTCCTGACGAACGTGCCGGTTACGCCGAACTGGTGCGGCGCTGGCTGCGGACGTTCGGCCCGGGCACCGAGGCCGACCTGCGCTGGTGGCTGGGTGGCACGCTGGGCGCCGTCCGCGCGGCGCTGGCCGATCTCGCTGCGGTTCCGGTGACCCTGGACGGCGCCGCGAACCCCGCCGGCCGGCAGCTGGGCTGGCTGCTGCCCGAGGACACCGCCGTCGTGCCGGCTCCGGAGCGGGACTGGGTGGCCCTGCTGCCGACCCTCGACCCCACCGTGATGGGCTGGACCGGCCGTGGCTTCTACCTGGACGCCCTGCCCGGGGGCGGCGCCGACCTGTTCGACTCGGTGGGCAACGCCGGCACCACGGCCTGGCACAACGGCCGGGTGGTCGGCTGCTGGTCCCAGGACGACGATGCCCGGGTGGGTGTGAAGCTGCTCACCGAGGTGCCCGATCGTGTGGTCGCGGCCCTCGCCGAGGAGGCCGGACGGCTCACCGCATGGCTGGACGGCGCCCAGGTGACAGCCATCGACGTGGGAGCGGCGACGTCCCGCGCGCGCAGCGGAAGGGTGCTCCGGGCCGGGGAGTGACCGGGCGGTGAAGGAGTTTGATCACGGTTCGGCAGCACGCCGCGTGAGGTGCCACCAGGCATATGGAACGCGTGGTCAAATAACTCCCGCAGTTGCGCACCGGACGAGTACCGTCTGTGACGGCGCAATCACTGATCTGGAGGACTTTGATGGCTCACAAGGCGATCGCCGAGGCGGTCGGAACGTTCATACTCGTCTTCTTCGCGGTGGGCGCCGCGATATCCGGCATCAACCAGTTCGGCCCGCTCGGTGTCGCGGTGGCCTTCGGTTTCGTGCTGCTGGCGCTGGCCTACGCGATCGGCCCGATCTCGGGCTGCCACGTCAACCCCGCGGTCACCCTCAGGGTGTTCCTGAACAAGGGCATCACCGCCGCCGAGGCCGGCGCCTACGTGGTGGCCCAGGTGGTCGGCGCGATCATCGCCGGCGGCGTGCTCAAGTTCCTGGTCAGCTCGGGTGGGGTCACCGACCAGACCGGCGGCCTGGGCACCAACGCCTACGGCAAGACCATCAACGGCGCCGGTGCGTTCGTGCTCGAGGCGCTGCTCACCGCGCTGCTGGTCTTCGTCGTGCTGCGGGTCACCTCGGCCGAGGCCACTCCCGGGTTCGCCGGGCTGGCCATCGGCCTGGTGCTCACCGTGATCCACCTGGTGGGCATTCCGCTGACCGGCACCTCGGTCAACCCGGCCCGTTCGATCGGTCCGGCGCTGTTCCACACCGAGGCGCTCAGCCAGTTGTGGTTGTTCATCCTGGCGCCGCTCGTCGGTGCGGTGATCGCCTGGGGCCTGAACCGGGTGCTGGAGAGCGGCCGGCTGGTCGCCGTCACCGACTGAAAACGCTTCGAGGATCGTCCCGAGGGGCGGGTAGGTTCCGGGCATGACGCCCAGGACCGACCCGCCCCTCAACGCGTCCGAGCTGGAGACCCTGCGCGGATACCTCGACTACCACCGCGCCACGTTACGGCTCAAGGCCGCGGGCCTGGACGGCGCCCGGCTGGCCCGCTGCCTCGAGCCCTCCAGTCTCAGCCTGGGTGGCCTGCTCAAGCACATGTCCCTGGTCGAGCACACCTGGTTCCGCTACCGGCTGGCCGGCGGCGAGCAGATCGAACCCTGGACGAGCGTCGACTGGGCCGCCGACCCGGACTGGGACTTCCGCAGTGCGGCCGGGGACTCACCGGCCCAGCTGCTGGCCGGGTTGGACGCCGCGATCGCCGACTCGGACGCCGCGATCGAGGAGGTGCTCGCCGGCGGTGGGGGTCTGGAGACAGTGTTGCGCCGCGAGGTCCGTGGGGACCGTCCCAGCATGCGCTGGCTGCTGCTGCACATGATCGAGGAGTACGCCCGGCACAACGGTCACGCCGATCTGATCAGGGAGTCGATCGACGGACAGGTCGGCGAATAGCCCACCGTGATCATGCAGAACCGCGCGGGACCGGACCGGTCTCAGCCGTCGATCTGCAGCGCCAGTCGTGCCGCGACCCCCACGTCGGGCTGGTCGCAGAACACCGCGTCGGCACCGGTGTGCAGGTAGGCCAGCAACTCCTCGCGGGCCTTGCCGTGCGCGGCCGGGTCGGTGCCCAGCCGGTACTCGGCGGGCAGGAAGGCGTTCTCGGAGCGGAACGTCCACAGCGTGACGTTCAGGCCGGCCGCGTGGGCGTCGTCCACCAGGGACGTCGGCTCGCCGAGGGTGTCGTCGGCGCGGCGGGGGATCACCAGCGACTTGTCCGGGCCGATCCCGTCGGCGAAGCCGGCGATCGCCGTCAGATCGCCGATCTGCGACGAATCCTCCACCAGCAGAAGGAGTTTGGCGAGGTAGCCGTGCTCGGAGCGCAATGCCTGCAGGTTGCCCCGCTCGAACGACTGCACCCACAACGGTGCGTCCGCCCGGTTCAGCCCGGCGCCCTCGACCTCGCGCATCAGCGCGGTCTCCGGGTCCAGCCCGGCCGCGTGGAAGTAGCCGGAGTGCTTGATCTCGGGAATGACCCCGATCTCCCGGCCGTGCTCGGTGCTCAGCGCCTCGCGCAGGGCGAGCACCTCGGTGAAGGTCATGATCTCGAACCGGCCGTCGAACCCGGTGTTCTTCGGCCGCAGCCCGGGCAGTCGCTCGACCGCCCGCAGCGTCTTGAGCTCGGCGAGTGTGAAGTCCTCGGTGAACCAGCCGCTCACCGACGCCCCGTCGATCACCTTGGTGGTCCGCCGTCCGGCGAACTCCGGGTGCCCGGCCACGTCGGTGGTCTCGGAGATCTCGGGCTCGTGCCGGACGACGAGTTCGCCGTCCGAGGTCATCACCAGATCGGGTTCGATGTAGTCGGCGCCCCGGCGCACCCCCACCTCGTAGGCGGCCTCAGTGTGCTCAGGTCGATAACCCGACGCGCCCCGGTGGGCGTACACCAACGGTCTGCTCATGACTCGATACTGCCGGATACCGCGCTGCGGGGCCGGGATCGAGGGCGAACCGGGGCGACAACGGCCAGAATGGCGTCATGTCGTTACCACCATGGGGGACCTCCGAGGGGCCCGGGCAACCGGGACCGGAACCGGAGGGTGGGCCGAGCTGGGGGTCGCCGGGTGCGCTCACCAGGTACGCGATCCTCGTCGAGCAGAACATCGGCAGCGGCGAGAACTACCGTTGGGCGGTGCAGCCCGAGCCGTGGCTGCTCGACGCCGGCACCAGCGCCGAACAGGCCCGGGCGATGATGTTCGAGCTGGCCCGCAACTTCGCGCCGAACAACCCCT
>DAIOVT010000232.1:0-6586 GCA_036758885.1 Kineosporiaceae bacterium | reverse complement strand
CCCTGCTCGGCCGCCGAGACCGCCAGCGAGGCACCGGAGTTGAATCCCGGCATGGCCAGTCCGAGACCCACCGCCACCAGCACCATGCCGCCGGTGAGCGTCCAGAACGACGTCGCACCGATCACCGCCAGGTAGCCGATCACCGCGATGCTGCCGCCCACCCGCAGCAGCCGTACCGGCGTCCAGCCCAGAGTCGATACCAGGGCCGGCACCCGCGCCGCCTGCGCCGCGACCAGGGTCAGCCCGATCGCGAACCCGGCGCCGCCGACCACGCCCGCGGTCTCCTGGGCGTCCAGGTGCAACCGGTCCTGGTAGAGGAAGCCCATCACCACCTGGACCAGCCCGAGACCGAGGAACAGGACGAAGCCGACCACCAGGAACGGCAACACCCTGGGGTCCAGGGCCCGCAGCCCACCAGCGGTGGGCGTCTCCTCCGCGAGCGCCGCGGCGTCCGAGGCCGAGACGGCGTCCCGCCCGGGCACGCGGGCCGCCAGCAGCAGGACGACGAGCAGCAGCGCAGGTGCGGCGTAGACCGGCAGCAGCAGCGAGATCGCCGCCAGCCCACCGCCGATCGCCGGGCCGAGCACCATGCTGCCGCCCTGCATCGCGCCGACCAGGCCCATCGCCCGGGTCCGATCGGCGGTCGCCGCCGAGGACGCCGCGGCGTAGGCCAGCGCGGCCACCGGCAGCGCCGCGATGCCGGCGCCGAAGACCAGGCCGCGGGTGAGCAGCAGGGTGGCCAGCAACGCCGGCCGGGGCAGATCGGTCCTGGTGGCGATCACCACCACGAGCGCGAACAGGCCCAGACCGAGCAGGGCCAGGACCAACCCCCGCAGCAGCACCGCGCGGGCGCCGATCCGCTCGACCTGGCGTCCCCACCACGGGCTGGTCATGGCCAGCGTCGCCGCGGCGACCGTGATCAGCAGGCCGAGCTCCACCTCGCTCAGCCCGAGTTCGCGGGTCAGCGGCGGCAGCAGCGGGGTGAGGATCTGCTGGGCGCAGTAGCCGAGCAGGGTGGAGACCAGGACCAGCCGGAACGCCGACCTGGCCCGCGAGACCGGCACCGGGTCGGTGGCCGGATCGGTGGCCGGATCGGTGGCCGGGTCGGTGGTCATGACCCCGCCCCGACGCGCCAGCGCCGGGCCCGGGTCTGCGCCTGCCACATCGCGGCGTAGCGGCCACCCGCCTCGAGCAGCTCCTCGTGCCGGCCGCGCTCGGTGATACCGCCTTCGTCGACCACCAGGATCTGGTCGGCGCCGACGACCGTCGAGAGCCGGTGCGCGATCACCAGCACGGTCTTGTCCGCGACCAGTGCGTCGACCGCGGCCTGAACCGCCACCTCGCTCTCGCTGTCCAGGGCCGCGGTGGGCTCGTCGAGCAGCACGATCGGGGCGTTCTTCAGGATCGCCCGGGCGATCGAGACCCGTTGCCGCTCACCGCCGGAGAGCAACGCACCCACCTCACCGACCGGGGTGTCGTAACCCTGCGGCAGCAGTTCGACGAAGGTGTGCACGTTGGCCGCCCGGGCTGCCGCCTCGATCTCGGCGCGACTCGCCCCGGGCCGGCCCATGGCGATGTTGTCGCCGATGCTGCCCTCGAACAGATAGACGTCCTGGAACACCACCGAGACGTGCCGGTAGATCTCGGCCGGATCCATACCGCGCAGGTCCACACCGCCGATCCGTACCGACCCCGACCACGGGTCGTCGTAGCGGGTGATCAGCCGGGCGATCGTCGACTTGCCCGAGCCCGAGGGCCCGACCAGCGCGGTCAACGACCGTTCGGGCATGCTCAGGTGGACCCGGTCGAGCACCGGCGTCGTCCCCTCGTAGCCGAACACCACGTCGTCGAAGCTGATGTCGAAGCGGGTCAGGGTGCGGGGTTCGGCGTCCACGACCAGCGGTTCGGCCTCGAGCACCTGGTCGATGCGCTCGATCGACGCCTCGGAGAGCTCGAACACGACGATCATCGCCGAGGCGGTGGCCAGCGGTTCGGCCAGCTTGACCGAGGCCACCGCGAGCGCGGCGAGCATGGCCACGCCCATCCGTGGATCAGCCTGCGGGGTGAGTGCCAGCCAGGCGCCGACCCCTACTGCCGCAACGACTCCCAGCTGCACCAGCGAGGTGGTCAGGATCGCCGGAATGGTCAGCGACCGCTGGTCCTCGGCCATCACGTGGGTCTGCCGGCGGAGCGCCTCGTCGAGCCGGCGGGACTGTTCCCCGGTCTGCCCCGCGGCGCGCAGCACCGGCAGACCCTGCACGTACTCGACGATCCGGGCCGATGCGGAGGCGTCGGCCAGGTTGACCTCGCGCAGCCCGGCCCCGGCCCGGCGCTGCAGCTTGCCGACGATGGGCAGCACCGCGAGCAGGCTGACCAGCAGCACCAGACCCATCCGCCAGTCGAGCACCAGCACGATCAGCACGACCAGGGTCGGCACCAGGGCGGCCTGCAGGAACAGGAAGGCGATCTGGGCCACCCCCATCGCTGCGTAGGCGACGTTGCCGCCGACCACGGCCGACAGGTCACCCGCAGAGCGTTTCTCCAACTCGCGCAACGGCATCGACCGCAACTGCTCCCCCAGCGAGAGCCGCAGGTCGCCCATCACGTCGGCCCATTCGGTGTACTGGAACCGCAGTTCGCCGAGCCGTCCGACCGATTCGACGGCGTACAGCACGACGAAGGCCAGGAACCACGACCAGGCCGTGGTGATGTCGCGGTCCGGGCCGGCCAGTTCACGCACCAGACCGATCAGCGCGCCGATCCCGGCGGCCTGCACCACCGAGGCCATCAGCGACAACCGCAGCGCGGTGCCGAACTCGCGCTGCCGGGTTCCGGCGGCCAGGTAGGTGAGCCGCAGCAGCCGCCTCATGAGATCACCTCGGCACGCTCATCGGCACGGGCACCGCTCAGACCCCAGCTGCGGGCCCGTTCGTACTCGGCCCACATCCGGGCGTACCGGCCGCCCGAACCGACCAGCGAGTCGTGGGTACCGGTCTCGGCCACCCGGCCGCCGTCCAGGACGACGATCTGATCGGCGTCCCGGATCGTGGAGAGCCGGTGCGCGATGACGATCACGGTGCGGCCGCGGGTGAGTTCGGCGAGCGCGTCCTGGATCGCGGCCTCGTTCTCGGGGTCGGCGAAGGCGGTCGCCTCGTCCAGGATGATCACCGGCGGGTCGGCCAGCAGCGCCCGGGCGATGGTGATCCGCTGCCGCTGGCCACCGGAGAGCAGCCCGCCGCGTTCACCGACCGGGGTGTCGTATCCGAGCGGCAGCGCGGTGCGGATGAACTCGTCGGCCTGCGCGGCGCGGGCGGCGGCCCGCACCTGCTCGTCACTCGCCTCCGGACGCGCCAGCCGGATGTTCTCGGCGATGGTGTCGTCGACCAGGAAGGTCTCCTGGAAGACCAGCCCGACGTGGGTGAGCAGGTCCTCCGAGGCGATCTGCCGCACGTCCGCCCCGCCGACGAAGACGGTGCCGGCGGTGACGTCCCAGAATCGTGGGATCAGCCGGGCCACAGTCGATTTGCCCGAGCCGGAGGGTCCCACCAGGGCGCACACCGTGCCGGCCGGGACGTCGATGTCGACACCCGACAACGCCAGCCGGCCGCTGGGCCGGTCGCCGGGCCGGTCGTAGCTGAAGTCGACACCACTGAACCGGATCGAACCGTCGCGCGGGCGCTGCGGCTGCTCCGGCTCGGCCAGCGGGGCGATCGCGTGGATGTCCCGGATCCGGATCGCGGCCGCCCGGGACTGGGTGATCATGTCGCTGAGGTACATCAGCGGTACCACCGCGTCGATCGCCAGGGTGCCGATCAGCAGCGCGCAGACCAGGGTGCCGACGCCGAGATCGTCCCGGCCGATCAGCCAGATGCCCACTGCCAGAAGGGCGATCAGGGTCGGCGCCGGAGTGAGCAGCAGCCGGGTGATCACCCCGGCCCAGCGGGTCTGGTCCTGCCAGCGGCGGGTCGCCGCGGTGAACCGGTCGACCGCTCCGGCGAACCGGCCGAACGAGGTCGAGCCGTCGTCGAAGGTGCGCACCACGGGCATGCCCTGCACGAACTCGACGACGGCCGAGTTCACCTCCTCGTTGGCGGCGTCGTAGGCCTTCCGCTGAACCGCGTAGTCACGACTCACCAGAGCGGCCCCGAGCGCTGCGGCGGGCACCACCACCAGCGAGGTGAGCAGCAACCGCCAGTCGAGCACCGCCATGGCGATCAGCGCCGCCACCGGCTGGGCCAGCCCGGTGCCGATCATCGGCACAGCGTCGGCGACCGCCCCGTGCAACGCGCGGACGTCGTCCTGCAGCACCTTCTTCAGCGGCCCGGCGCCGAGGCGCTGCACCTCACCGAGCGGCACCGTGCCGAGGTGCTCGGCAAGGTCGCGGCGCAGCACCGTCTCCAGGTCGAAGGAGGCGTAGTGCGACCGGTCGAAGGCGTGTTTGCGCAGCGCGAAGGCGAGAACCCCGCTGATCGCGGCAGCGCCGAGCAGCATCGCCACCCGGGAGCCGCCGGCGCCGTTCAGCAACTGGTCGACCGCCAGCCCGACCATCAGCAGGCCGGCCACGAAGAGCGTCGAGGCGAACGCACCGGCGATCAGTGCGATCACCAGCCGGCCGCGCACCGGGGCCAGCACCGCGAGCAACGCGTTCGGTCCGGGGGCAGCGCGGGACACCGTCTCCGCCATGTCGTCATCCTTTCGGGATCAGAATTCATGATCGAGTACGTAGTACGCGAGACCAGTGGTGTAGAACACGGCCATTCCGAAGCTGTGACCTGGACAGACTCGCGATGTTGCGACTAAGTATGGTTAGTCTTACCTCACTAATTGCGTACACCATACACGCGCGTCTCAGGAGGCCACGTGGCGCCCCTCACCTCGCCCGATCCGATCGGTCGCACCAGCTCACTCAGCCGGCGGCACCTGCTGGAACTGATCGGCGCCGCGCTCGCGGTCCCGGCCCTCGCCGCCTGCGCGGGCGACGCCCCGGCGGCGAGCGTCGACTCGGACCCGTCGGCGTCCCCGACACCGGGCGGCACCGCCCGGTTGGCCTTCGCCGGCGCCGGCGCCGGCGAGAGCCTCGACCCCACGGCGGGTTCGACGGCCGTCGAGATGGCCTGCTACTCGATCCTGTACGACCAGATCTTCTTCTTCGCCGGCGGCACCGCGCAGCCTGGGCTGGCCACCGCCGCCACCCTCTCCGCCGACGCCAGGACGGTCACCCTCACCCTGCGCGACGGTGTCACCTGGCACGACGGCAGCACGTTCACCGCGAAGGACGTCGTGCACACCTTCGTGCACCGGGCCTCGCCGAAGCGGGCCTACCCCTCCGAGCTGACCATGTATCTCGACCTGGCCAAGGCCAGGGCCACCGGGGAGCTCGAAGTCACCCTGCCCGTGGTGCAGCCGGTCGGTGACCCGGCGACGCTGATCGCCGGCTCGGGCATCTTCGTCATCCGGGACGGCGCCGAGCAGTTCGCGGTGGGCTCGGCGCTCGGCACCGGCCCGTACAAGATCGCGGCCTGGGAGGCCGGCTCCCAGGCCAGGCTCACCCGCAACGACGCCTATTGGGACGGCGCGGGCGCCGCCGACGAGGTCGTGCTGCTGAGCATCAGCGACCCGGCGGCCCGGGTGAACGCCGTCCGGGGCAACCAGTGCGACTACGCCTCGGACATCTCCTGGGCCACCGCGAAGGCCGGTGTGCCCGACGCCGACCTGCAGATCCGGGACGGCGGCCCCACCCTGCGCACCTCGTACGGCTTCGTGCTGAACGTGCAGCGGCCGCTGTGCGCGGACGCCAAGGTGCGCAAGGCGATCCGGCTGGGTGTGAACCGGCAGGCCTTGGTGGACGCGGTCTTCCTCGGCTACGGCGAGCCCGGCAACGACCTGTTCGGCTTCGGGGCCAAGTACTTCCTCGATTCCGCCCCGGTTCCCACCCACGACCCGGAGCAGGCCCGGACGCTGCTCACCGAGGCCGGCGCACAGGGAAAGGAACTGGTGATCCGCACCGCGGAGTACGAGACCGGCCTGAACTCCTCCGCCGAGCTGTTCGCCGAGCAGATGCGCGCGATCGGGCTGACTCCCAAGCTGGTCTCGGTCGGCGTGCAGGAGGGCTTCGACCCCGACGGGATGACGGCCACCGATGCCATCGCCTTCCCGCTGGGACCGTTCTCGCTGGACGTGACCTACACCCGTTCGGCCGCCTATCCGACACTCGCGTTCAACGACCCTGAACTCGTCGAGCAGCTCGCCATCGCCGTCGGCTCCCCGCAGGAGTCCGCGCGCAGCGCCGCCTGGACCAAGGTGCAGCAGGTGATGGTCGACCGCGGCAACTGGGTCGCCTGGGGCCGCGGCGACGTGCTCAGCCTGGCCCGCCGCAACCTGGTCGGGATCGCGGCGCGGGAGTCGCCGAAGTACCCGTGGCTCGGCAAGGTGGGGTTCTCCTGATGGGCACCCCACCGCCGGACCCGCGATGAGCGGCGCCCGGTACTGGGCCGGGCGGGGGGTGGTCGGCATCGGCGTGCTGGCGATGTTGTCGGCGGTGGTCTTCGTCGGCGTCGACCTGCTGCCCGGGGACGCCGCGACCGCC
>DAIOVT010000231.1:0-6600 GCA_036758885.1 Kineosporiaceae bacterium | reverse complement strand
TGCACCAGCACCAGATAGTCGACCTGACACAACGGTTCGGCGATCAACACCTGGCGGGCAGCCCGGCGGATCGCGCTCGCCCCCTCCGGCGCGGCGGCCTGCGCCGCCTGCAGCGCCCGCGGCAGGGTCAGGGCCACCTCGCGGTCGAGCGCGGTCAGATAGGTGTTGCGGCTGCTCATCGCCAGGCCGTCGGGTTCACGCACGGTCGGCACCGCGATGATGTCGACGCCGAAGTTGAGGTCACGGGCCATCCGCCGGATCAGCAGCAACTGCTGGGCGTCCTTCTGGCCGAACAACGCGAAATCCGGGTCGACCAGGTGCAGCAACTTGGCCACCACGGTCAGCACACCGTCGAAATGCCCTGGGCGAGAATGCCCTTCGAGCAGAGTGCCCAGCCGGCCGGCGGACACCCGCACCGCGGGGTCGCCGTCCGGATAGACGACGTCCGGGGTCGGCGCGAAGACCAGGTCGGCGCCCTCGCGCACACACATCGCCACGTCGGCGTCGAAGGTCCGCGGGTACTTGGCCAGGTCCTCGCGAGGCCCGAACTGCAGCGGGTTGAGGAAGATGGTGACCACGACGTTGTCGGCCATCTGCCGGGCATGACGCACCAGGGTGGCGTGGCCCTCGTGCAGCGCCCCCATCGTCATCACCACGGCGACACTGCCCTTGAGATCCGCCCGCGCCGCCGCCATGTCCGAGCGGGTACGAGCGATGATCGGTTCCTGCACGCCAGCCTCCACGCGGTGCCACGTCGCGACCGTCCCGCCGGTCGCTTCGGCGCGGACGCCGGTCAGGTTAGTCCTGGGTTCCGGCGGTCGAACGCTATTGCCTGTGACCCACGCCATGCAGCCTCACCCTTGGTGCCCGAGCCGTCACCGAACAGTGATCAACTGCGGCCACCGGGGCTGAATCGGGTGGACCGGCGCGATCTCAGTCGGGTGCCGGGGACGGCCCCTCGGCGAGCACCTCGAGCAGCGCCTCGGCCCGCTCCATGCTCAGCCGGCCGGAGGCCAGCGCTCGCTCCGCGGTGGCCCGGGCCATCGCCCGGTACGTGTACGGGATCTCCGAGGACACCGTGCCGGAGCGCTCCACCTGGGTGGCGATCGCGTCCAGATGCGCGGCGACCGTGCCCGCGTCCCCGCGGGCCACCGGGCCGGTGAGGGCGCCGTCCCCCGCCCGCAGGGCGTTGTCGAGCGCCGCCGACAGCAACGGCGCCAGCACCCGGCCGGCCGGTTCGATGCCCGCCGAGCGGAGCAGTTCCATCGCCTGGGCCACCAGGGTGACCAGGTGGTTCGCCCCGTGCGCGAGGGCCGCGTGATAGAGCGGCCGGGCCTCCTCGGGCACCACCACCGGCTCGCCACCCATCTCGACGGCGAGGGCCTGGGCGATCGGCAGCACCGCGGCCGGCGCGCTCACCCCGAAACAGGCGTCGGTCAGCCGGGTCAGGTCCAGGCTGGTACCGGTGAAGGTCATCGCCGGGTGC
Source organism: Kineosporiaceae bacterium (assembly GCA_036758885.1). GTDB lineage: Bacteria > Actinomycetota > Actinomycetes > Actinomycetales > Kineosporiaceae > DAIOVT01. The sequence continues at coordinate 5,114 of DAIOVT010000231.1, read as the reverse complement.
AGCGCCAACGGGATCGCCCCCTTGGCCGCGGCCGGGTCGAGCACCCGCCAGCCGAAGCGTCCGGAAGTGTGCAGCACCAGCTGACCGGTCTGCCAGACCCCCGCCTCGGCCAGCCCCTCGACCAGCGTGGGCAGCACGTCGTCCGGCACGGTGAGCAGCACCAGTTCGGCCCGCCGGATCACGTCGGGCACCTCGAGCACCGGCACCCCGGGCAGCAGCACGTCGGCGCGTTCCCGACTGGCCTGCGACACCGCACTGACCCCGACCACCGCATGCCCGGTGGCCCGCAGCGCACTGCCCAGCACCGCACCCACCCGGCCGGCCCCGACCACGCCGACCCCGAGGCGTCCGGGACGTTGCGGCTGCTCCGGCACCCCCTCGCCGAGCGGCTCTGGATCCGGCTGATTCGGGGCATTCGGGTGATCAGGTCTCGACTCGGTCACGATGTGCTCACGGTCCTCGCCTGTTCTGCCTTCCCACGACCGGCACGCATAGTTGGCGACGTTAGCCTGACCGCCGTGGGACGTCATGACCGCATCGCAGCGCTCGCCGATCTCGCCCCGGCGCCGGACGGCGGGGTGCTCCAGGTCGTCGACATCGCCACCGGTGCCGGACGCACCGTTCGCGCCATCTTCACCGAGCTGACCCGGCTCGCCGAGGTGGGCAAGGAGTTCCCGGTCCGCATCCACGCCGTCGACACCGGGTCCGACCTGGACGACGACATTCTCGGCGAACCACGGGTGCGCTCGGTGATCGCCGACCTCTCCGAACCGTTGCCGTTCGCCGACGCCAGCATCGATCGGGTCATCTCGGTGAACGTGGCCGAACACATGGCCGACCCCCGCGGCCACGTCACCGACTGCTTCCGGGTACTGCGGCCGGGAGGCCTGCTGGTGCTCGCCCACAGCGACTGGGACACCACCATGTTCGCCAGTGAGGACGACGCCCTCACCCGCAAGCTGGTCGACCGGTTCGTCTCCAAGGTGCCCGAGTTCGCCGAGCGCGCCGACGGGTTCATGGGCCGCAAGCTGCTCGGCCTGGCCCGCGCCACCGAGTTCGAACTGCTCGAGGTGGCGACCTGGGCCGATCTGCACCGTCGTTTCGACGAGGGGTCGGTCGGCTGGAAGGTCGCCCGCGGGGTGCTCGCCGCTGCCGCGGACGACGCCCAGCTCGCCGCCGAGGCAGCGAACTGGGTGACCACGCTGCGCCGGATGTCCGAGGACGGCCGGTTCCTTTTCACTGTGACCGACGTGGCATTGGCATTGCGTCGTCCGGTGTCGGCCTGAGACCGTTTCAGAAGCGATCCAAACCCGGCAAAGTGCCAGCTGAAGCCCCGATCTGGGCACGATCTGTGCACGGCTGGGCACGGTCCGAGCACGTTCGGGTACGGTCCGGAATCGGTGACCGCACGAGGACGACCGGCCGTCTCATCCTGCGACACAAAAGGCCCCTTGAAGAAGGTTAGGCTTGCCTAATGCAGATCACGTTGACGGACGCAGCGTTCGAGATGTTCGACCTGCTCACCACCCGGCGTCGTTCGCATTCGCGGCTGATCGAACCCGGCCCGGACCACGACCAGTTGATCTCGATCCTGCATGCGGCGATGGCCGCCCCCGACTTCGGCCGATTGCGCCCCTGGCGCTTCACCGTGTTCACCGGTGACGACCGCGCCGGCTTCGGTGACGTACTCGCCGAGGCCGCCCGCCGGCGCAACCCGGGGATCTCGGCGGCCGGCCTCGAGACCGAGCGCCGCCGGCTGACGCGGGCGCCGGTGGTGATCAGCGCCGGGGCACACGTCGTCGACGGGCCGATCACCCCCGAGCAGCAGGTGGCCGCGGTCTCGGCTGCGGTGCAGAACATGCTGCTGGCAGCCACCGCCCTCGGCTTCGGCTCGATCTGGCGCACCGGCCCCGTCTGCTACGACCCCACCGTCAAGCAGGCCCTCGACCTCGGCGAGCAGGACCGGCTGGTCGGCTTCGTCTACCTGGGCACCGCCGCGACCATCACCCTGCCCTCGCGCCAGCCGGCCGAGGACTCCCTGGTCCGTTGGGGCTGGCCGGAACCCGTTCGTGGCCGGTAGCCCCACAGCGGCCGAGACCCCGTCGGCCGAACCCCTTCACGGGATGCGTTGCGGGATCGAGGCCGAGTACCTCGTTCTCGGGCCCGACGGACTGGCCATCGACACCGATCTGACCAGGGCCGCACCAGATCCGGAACGGATGCAACGCATCGTCGACCGGTTGCCCGACCACGGCGACGCCGACCTCACCCGCGGCGACCTGGCCATCAAGTGGTCGCGCTGGTACGTCGAGGGCGACGAGCGTTTCGACGAGGCCGGTACCTATCTGCGCTGTGTCACCAAAGGCATCGAGACCCGCACACCGGTGCGTCCGGGACCGCGGGCCGCCCTGAACGCCCTCGCCGAGCAGACCCGGTCGCTGGCCGGCGCGGCGTACCAGGAGGGCGGCTGCACCCTGGCCGGTGTCGGACGGCACCCCTGGCGCGGCAGCTACCGGCCCGACCCCGAGTACAACGCCTGGGAACGGGACATGCGGCGCACCCATCGCGAGTACGCGGCGCCCGAGGTCTACATGTGCACCTTCGGCCCCGACGTGAACCTCTCCCACGCCGACTGGGACGCCGCCCGGTCGCTGCAGGTGGCCACCCGCCTCGCCGAGCATGCCGCGGCCCTGGTGGTCTTCAGCCTGAACGCCCCGTACGCCGGCGGACGGCGACGCCCCGGCCTCTCGGCACGGACATCGGTGCGGGCCGGGCGCCGTCCGGTGGTGCGACTGTTCCTCGACGAGCCCCGGCTCACCGAACTGCGCGCTCGGCAGCGTCGCTCCGGCCGGCCCGCCCGGCTGCCCGCCGGGGTGCAGGTACATCGGGCCCGCATTCCGAGCGAACACGGACGCATCGAGTTCAAGGCCTTCGACGCGGTCGCCGACCTGCCCCTGCTCGGTGGCCTGCTCGCCCTGTGCGCCGGCGTCGCGAGCGCCACCGAGGTACCCGCCGTACCGCACGGCTGGGGCAAGCTCACCCAACGGGACCGGCTACGCCGTTGCGCCACAACGGGTTTGCACGACGACGGACTCCGGGAATGGTCGGCGGTCCTGCTGGATGCCGCGAAACAGGCCCTGCCCGCCGACGAAGCAGCCCTGCTCGACCCGGTGCGCCGGCTGCACACCGAGCGCCGGGTCCCCGCCGAGGAACTGATCGACCTCAACCGCGACCGCCGCCCCGGAACCCCGATCCGCCTTCCACCCCTGCACTACCCCACCCCGTGATCATGCAGAACTGCACGGCCACCCACTCCCTCTGCCGGTGCAGGCCCCCCACAACCCCGGCGTGATCATGCAGAACTGCACGATCACGGCGCTGCGGCCGCCGGACGCTTCAGCGCGGCAGGAGCACCTGACGTTCGGTGGTCAGCTCGGAGAGCACGTCGTCGATCGGGTCGATGCCGATCCCCGGCCCCGTCGGCACGTCGAGGGTTCCCTCGGCCAGGACGAACGGCTCGGTGATGTCCTGCGCGTAGTAACGGTCGGACGCCGAGGTGTCGCCGGGCAGGGTGAAGTTGTCCATGGCGGCGAGGGCCAGGTTCGCTGCGCGGCCGATGCCGGTCTCGAGCATGCCGCCGCACCAGACCGCGATCCCGTTGGCGGCACACAGATCATGAATTCTCCGCGCCTCCAGATAGCCGCCGACCCGGCCCGGCTTGATGTTGATGATCTGCGCGGCGTCCAGGGCGATCGCGTCGGCGGCGTCGCGCACCGAGTGGATCGATTCGTCGAGACAGATCGGTGTGCGCACGGTCCGCGAGAGCAACGCGTGACCGCGCACGTCGTCCGCGGCGAGCGGCTGCTCGATCAGCAGCAGGTCGAACGGATCCAGCCGGGCCAGGTGGGCGGCGTCCTGGCGGGTGTAGGCGGTGTTGGCATCGACCTGTAACACGATGTCCCCGAAGCGTTCTCGCACCGCGCGCACCGCCTCGACGTCCCAGCCGGGTTCGATCTTCAGCTTGATCCGCACATAGCCGGCCTCGAGATATCCGGAGACCGCGTCGAGCAGTTCCGGAATGCTGTCCATGATGCCGACCGAGACCCCGCAGTCGACCGTCGCCCGGGTCGCGCCGAGGTAATCCGCCAGGGACATCCGGTGCATGCGCAGCCACAGATCGAGGACGACGCTCTCCAGCGCCGCCTTGGCCATCGGGTGACCGGTGACCCTGGCGGTCGCCGGGCCGACCATGGCGGGTGTCAGCGGACGTCCGCCGGCGGCCGCGAGTAGGGCCGGCACCAGGTAGGAGGCCAGCACGTCCTGGCTGCCGTTCACGTACTCGGAGGAGTAGAACGGGTGCTTGTCGGTGACGCACTCGGCCCAGCCCTGCACCTGCTCGCCGTCCGCCGATTCGGCCACCCCGCGCAGCAGCAGTACGTCGCGGTCGGTCTCGGTGCCGAACGATGTCCGGAACGGCGAGACCAACGGCATCGCCACCCGAATCGCTTCCAGCTCAAGCAGTTTCATGCGTTCCTCCATCACTCGCCCCGACGCTCGGGGCGGTCCTCCGGTTCGAACACGTAGCAGCCGTCGGTGGTGAATCCCCGCACGCCCCAGCCCGTCCGCAGCGCCTCCATGAACGGTTGCCGCACCGCCAACCGCCAGCTGCGGGCCAGTTCCGGACTGCTCCGGCGCAGCCCCTCGACGTCCGGCGGCACCGCCAGCAGCAGCCCGGCAGCGCTCCCGGATCGGTCGGCGAGCACCGGCACGCCGTCGTCACCGACCGCCACCAGCTGCTGATAACCGTTGTCCCGCAGGTCGTTCGACGAGATCCGCAACGGCTCACCGGCACAGGCCCGGGCCACCTGCGGGTCGGCCAGCGACCAGTGCAGGTACACCCGGTCGGAGAGATCGCCGGCGTTCACCTCGTCGGGCATCACCCCGTAGAACTCCGGCAGGTAGCCCACCGGACGTGCCGCGAGCTTGCCCAGGTTGAACCACGCGTTGCGGCGGATCAGTGGATCGTAGGTCCAGGTGATCACCGCGAGCCCCTGCTCGAGGGCCCAGACCCGTTGGTGCAGCTTGAGCGCGACGCCCACCGAGCGGCTGCGGGC
>DAIOVT010000230.1:0-6615 GCA_036758885.1 Kineosporiaceae bacterium | reverse complement strand
CCGCCCGAGCCGAAGAGGTCCTCCACGGCCGCCCCGGTCGTGGAGTCGACGATCGGCAGCACCACCAGGGTGAACCCCAGGACGACGACACAGGTCACCGTCTCGAACCGGCCCCGGGCCAGGCGTCGCACCACCAGGGCGGCGATGATCGGCCCGATCACCAGCGAGCACAGCAGCGCCAGGTAGGAGTTCAGCCAGACCGCATTGGTGAACCTGCGGTCCAGGGCCTCCTCCGAGACGTTGAGTGAGGTCAGCACGACGTTGCCGATCAGACCGAAGACCGTGAACGCCGCGACCAAGGGCATCGACCTGGGCAGCAGCCGGTGCGACCGGTCCCGCGTGGCGAGCACCAGGGGCAGGCCGCGGCTGAGGAACCAGGCGTTGTCGCGGTCGCTGGAGCGGGTCTGATCCGTCGGCACGTGCACCACCATCTCGCCCGTCACGGGTCTGGAACCAAACGACTGGTCAGGCCCGGAGGCCGTCAGTGAATTCAGGCCCGAGGGCCGTCAGTGAATCTAGCGCCCGCATCTGCGACCGGTGTGCCCGGCGCCGCGGCCGAAAGCGATTCGAACCGCCGGGACACTTCTGCGAGGATCGGGAACCGGACCCGTAACCGCGCAGCACACGATGCCGCACAGGACGCAGTACAGGATGGTCATGTCCGCACCGAACAAAAGCTACGACCCGGTCGAGGTCGCCACGCTCGGCGAGGCGGAGCTCGCCGCGGAGGTCGAGAAGGCCCTTTCCGCCATCGCCGGGGCGACGGACCTGGAGTCCCTGAAGCAGGTGCGTCTGGCGGTCTCCGGCGACCGCAGCCCGCTGGCCCTGGCCAACCGCGAGATCGGTGCGTTGCCGCCCTCGGCGCGCAAGGACGCCGGAATGCGGATCGGTGCCGCCCGCGGCCAGGTGGCCAAGGCGCTCGGCCGCCGACAGGCCGAGCTCGAGGACGAGCGCGACGCCCGGGTGCTGGTCGAGGAGACCGTCGACGTCACCGTGCCCAGCGGGCGGACCCCGGTCGGCGCCCGGCACCCGCTGACCCTGATCGCCGACCGGGTCGCCGACGTCTTCGTCGCGATGGGCTGGGAGGTCGCCGAGGGCCCCGAGGTCGAGGCCGAGTGGTACAACTTCGACGCGCTCAACTTCGACCCGGACCACCCGGCCCGGCAGATGCAGGACACCTTCTTCGTCGAACCGCCGTCCTCGCACCTGGTGCTGCGCACGCACACCTCGCCGGTGCAGGCCCGGGCGTTGCTCGAGCGCGGCGTCCCGGTCTACGTCTGTGCCCCGGGCAAGACCTTCCGCACCGACGAGCTCGACGCCACGCACACCCCGGTCTTCCACCAGGTCGAGGGTCTGGCCGTCGACGAGGGCCTGACCATGGCGCACCTGCGCGGTGCCCTGGACCACTTCGCCCGAGCCATGTTCGGGCCGCAGGCGGTGACCCGCTGGCGCCCGTCGTACTTCCCGTTCACCGAGCCGAGCGCCGAGTTCGACCTGCGCTGTTTCGTCTGCGAGGGCTCGGACCCGGGCTGTCGCACCTGCGGCGGTACCGGCTGGATCGAGTGGGGCGGCTGCGGCATGGTCAACCCGAACGTGCTGCGTTCCTGCGGCGTCGACCCCGAGGTCTACACCGGCTTCGCGTTCGGCATGGGGCTGGAGCGCACGCTGATGTTCCGGCACGGCATCGCCGACATGCGCGACATGGTCGAGGGCGACGTACGGTTCAGCCGCCACTACGGGATGGACATCTGATGCGGGCGCCACTGTCCTGGCTGCGTGAATATGCCGACCTGCCGCTCGAGGCCACCGGTGAGCAGGTCGCCGCGGCGCTGGTCAGGGTCGGCCTCGAGGAGGAGGGCGTGCACGGCGGTGACGTCGCCGGCCCGCTGGTGGTCGCCCGGGTGCTCGAGTTCGTCGAGGAGCCGCAGAAGAACGGCAAGACCATCCGCTGGTGCCGGCTCGACGTCGGCGAGGGTGAACCCTCCGGAATCGTCTGCGGGGCAAGGAATTTCCTGGTCGGCGACCTGGTCGTCGTGGTGCGTCCGGGGGCGGTGCTGCCGGGCGGCTTCGCGATCAGCGCGCGCAAGACCTACGGGCACGTCTCCGAGGGCATGATCTGCTCGGCCCGGGAGCTCGGTCTGGGTGATGATCATGACGGCATCCTGAGGCTGACCGAGCTCGGTCTGGACGACGCCCCGGTGGGCAGCGATGCCATCGCCCTGCTCGGGCTGGGTGAGCAGACCGTCGAGGTCAATGTCACCCCGGACCGTGGCTACCAGCTCAGCCTGCGCGGGGTGGCCCGCGAGTACGCGCACAGCACCGGAGCCGCCTTCACCGATCCGGCCGGCATCACCGTGCCCGCCCCCGGCCGCGACGGCTTCGCCGTCCGGCTCGAGGACGGCGTCCCGGTGCGCGGCCGGGCCGGGTGTGACCGCTACGTGGCCCGGATCGTCCGGGGGGTGGCGGCCTCGGCACCGTCACCGCGGTGGATGCAACGCCGTCTCGAGCAGGTCGGCATGCGGCCGATCTCGCTGGCCGTCGACGTCACCAACTATGTGATGCTGGCGCTCGGCCAGCCGCTGCACGCCTTCGACCTGGGCCTGATGCGTGAGCCGATCGTCGTCCGCCGGGCCCGGCCGGGGGAGAAGCTGACCACTCTGGACGACGTCGAGCGCACTCTGGACGCCGAGGACCTGCTGATCACCGACGACGGCGGTGACCGGGTGCTCGCGCTCGCCGGCGTGATGGGCGGGGCCAGCACCGAGGTCAACGAGGCGACCACCGATCTGCTGATCGAGGCGGCGCACTTCGACCAGATCACCGTCGCCCGCACCGCGCGCCGTCACAAACTGTCGACGGAGGCCAGCCGCCGGTTCGAGCGCGGCGTCGACACCGACCTGGCCGACCGGGCCGCCGAGGCGGCGGTGCGGCTGCTGGTCGAGTTCGGCGGCGGCGAGGCCGTGACGGTCGGCGGGATCACCGACGTCGATCATCGGGAGCCGGTGCCACCGGTGCGGATGGCGGCCGACCTGCCGGCCCGGATCGTCGGGGTGCCGTACCCGGTCGAGGCCGTCGTGGCGTCGCTGACCGCTATCGGCTGCCGGGTCGAGGGTGCCGATCCGGCGGCAGGGTCCTCGGCCTCGCCCGAGCTGACCGTGACCGTCCCCAGCTGGCGGCCCGACCTGCGCGAGGGCATCGACCTCGTCGAGGAGGTCGTCCGGCTGCAGGGCTACGACCAGGTGCCCTCGATCCTGCCGCGGGCCGGGGCCGGCATGGGGCTCACCCACGCCCAGCGGGCGCGCCGGACGGCGAGCAACACCCTCGCCGACGACGGTCTGGTCGAGGTACTCAGCTACCCCTTCGTCGGTGAGCAGATCTTCGACCGGTTCGGGCTTCCCGCCGACGACCCGCGCCGGCTGGCCACCCGGCTGAGCAACCCGCTCTCCGACGAGCAGCCGCTGATGCGCACCATGGTGCTGGAAACCCTGCTGGAGGTGTTGCGCCGCAACGTCTCTCGAGGGCACACCGATCTCGGCGTGTTCGAGGTGGGATCGGTCACCAGGCCGGTCGCCGATCCTCCGGCCGCGCCGCTGCCGGCCCCCGCGGTACTGCCGAGCGAGGAGCAGTTCGCTGCGCTGGCCGCCGCAGTGCCCAGTCAGCCGCGCCGGGTCGCCCTGGCGATGGCGGGCAAGCGCGAGCTGCCGGGCTGGTGGGGTCCGGGCCGCGACGTCGACTGGAGCGATGCGCTCGATGCGTCCAGGAAGGTGGCCGCCTCACTGGGTCTGGAGCTGACCGTCACCGCCGATCAGCACGAGCCGTGGCATCCCGGCCGGTGCGCCCGGCTCGAGGTGAACGGTGTGCTGGTCGGCCATGCGGGCGAACTGCACCCCCGGGTGGTCGCCGCGCTCGGGCTGCCGGCCCGCACCGTCGCCGCCGAGCTGGATCTCGACGTGCTGGCGGTGGCCTCCGACGTGGTCACCACCGCCGCGCCGGTCTCGGCGTTCCCTCCGGTCAAGGAGGACGTCGCCCTCGTCGTCGACGAGCCGGTACCTGCGGCCGAGGTCGAGGCGGCCCTGTTCGAGGGTGCCGGCGATCTGCTCGAGTCGGTGCGGTTGTTCGACGTGTACCGCGGCCCGCAGCTCGGCGAGGGCCGCAAGTCGCTGGCCTTCGCGCTGGTGATGCGGGCCCCCGACCGCACCCTGACCGCGGCCGAGGCGTCCGCCGCGCGGGGCGGTGCCGTCGAGGCGGCGCAGCGCCGTCTCGGTGCGGTGCTCCGCGGCTGACGGCTGCTCGAAGAGCACCTGAAGCCCACCACTGAGTGCATGAGAATGCACATGACTGTATAGTCATGCACCATGGGTTTCACGGTCGCCGTTGCCGGCGCGAGTGGGTACGCCGGGGGTGAACTGCTCCGGTTGCTCCAGATGCATCCCGAGGTCGAGATCGGGGCGTTGACCGGGGCGTCGAACGCGGGCGCCCCGCTCGGTGAGCTGCAACCGCACCTGCCCGCCCTCGCCGATCGGGTGCTGGAGCCGACCGAGGCATCGGTGCTGGGTGACCACGACGTGGTCTTCCTGGCACTGCCGCACGGCACCAGCGGTGCGCTCGCGGCGCAGCTGCCGCAGGGCTGCCTGGTCGTCGACTGCGGTGCCGACCACCGGCTGACCTCGGAACAGGCCTGGGCCGAGTTCTACGGGGGTCCCTGGTCCGGTTCCTGGGCCTACGGTCTGCCCGAGCTGCCCTGCGCCACGGGGGAGAGGCTGCGCGACCGGCTGCAGGGGGCGCGGCGGATCGCCGTCCCGGGTTGTTATCCGACCGCGGTCAGTCTGGCGCTGGCTCCGGGATTCCTGGCCGGGCTGCTCCGCCCGGAGGTGGTCGTGGTCGCCGCCAGTGGCACCTCGGGAGCGGGAAAGTCGTTGCGTACCAACCTGCTCGGCAGCGAGGTGATGGGGTCGATGTCGCCCTACGGGGTCGGCGGCACGCATCGGCACACCCCCGAGATGGAACAGAACCTCGCGATCGCGTCCGGGTCACCGGTGCCGGTCTCGTTCACGCCGACCCTGGCCCCGATGCCACGGGGCATCCTGGCCACCTGTTCGGCACCGCTGGCGGACGGCATCGATGTCGACGCCGAGCAGACCGAACAGCTGGTCCGCACCACCTGGCAGTCCGTCTACGCCGATGAGCCCTTCGTCGTCGTTCTGCCCGAGGGCTCCTGGCCGCGGACGGCGGACACCTACGGCGCCAACACGATCCAGCTGCAGGTGACCGTCGACCGGCGCACCTCACGGGTGATCGTGGTGGCCGCGGTGGACAACCTGACCAAAGGCACGGCCGGCGGCGCGATCCAGTCGGCCAACATCGCTCTGGGCCTGCCGGAGGGGCTCGGGCTGCCGTTCTCCGGGATCGCCCCGTGAGCGCGGCCCTGCGCGAACACCCCGACAGTTCCACCCGGGCCGGCGCCCGGCACTCGCTCGAGCACCCGATCACGCACCTGGAAGGACAGCGCGGCATGCGTCTGCTGGTCCACCCCCAATCGGTCGCCGTCGTGCGACTCGAGGCCGATGCTCCCACGCCTGACTGGGCGGCCGGTGAGCCGCTCTACAGCGTCTGCCGCACCGGCAGCGAGACCAGCGTGATCTGCCCGACCACCTCGGTGCCGGATCCACCACCGGGCCCGGTGTACGGCCCGTTCGTCGCCGTCGTGGTCGACCAGGTACTCGACTTCAGCCAGGTCGGCGTGCTGGTCGCACTGCTCAAACCCCTTGCCGACGCGGCGATCCCGGTGCTGACCATGTCGACCTACGACACCGACTGGGTGCTGCTCGAGGCCGCTAAGGTGCCGACCGCCTCCGCCGTCTGGCGGGCTGCCGGCTATGAGGTCGTCATCCCCGAGGTCGTCGTCTACCCGGGTCGTGGGGACGACGAGTGAGCGTCACCGCTGCCGCCGGGTTCCGCGCCGCGGGCGTCGCCGCCGGGCTGAAGTCCACCGGTGACCCCGACGTCGCCGTGGTGGTGAACGACGGGCCGGCGAGGGTGGCGGCCGGCGTGTTCACCCGCAACCGGGTGCAAGCCGCGCCGGTGCTCTGGAGCCGTCGGGTGATCGCCGACGGACGCCTCGACGCCGTGGTGCTGAACTCCGGCGGGGCCAACGCCTGCACCGGTCCCGAGGGCTTCGCCGACACCCACCGCACCGCCGAGCACCTGGCCGAGCGGCTCGGCGTCTCCTCGGTCGACGTCGCGGTGGCCTCGACCGGTCTGATCGGTCTGCGGCTGCCGATGCCGCAGCTGCTCGACGGTGTCGACGCGGCGGTCTCCACCCTGAGCGGGACCGGTGGCGACGACGCCGCCCGGGCCATCATGACCACCGACTCGGTGCCCAAGACCGCGGTGTCCGGCCCGGGCGTCGCCGCGGCGACCGCCTCCTGGCGGGTGGGCGGCATGGCCAAGGGCGCCGGCATGCTGGCCCCGGGTCTGGCCACGATGCTGGTGGTGCTCACCAGCGATGCCGATGTCGACGTGGCCACCGCCGACGCCGCCTTGCGCGAGGCCACCCGTACCACCTTCGACCGGGTCGACTCCGACGGTTGCATGTCGACCAACGACACCGTCGTC
>DAIOVT010000229.1:0-6648 GCA_036758885.1 Kineosporiaceae bacterium | reverse complement strand
TCGAGCAGCCTTGGCGGCGGGCGATCACCGAGCCGCCCTCACCGGCCCACCACGTCTTCGTCGCCTGCGAGGAGTCGACGGTGGTCGGCTTCGCCGCCGCAGCCGACATCGAGATCGCCACGCTGGTGGTCGACCCGTTGCACCAACGCCGCGGCCACGGGTCACGTATGCTCGCCGCGCTCACGGACACCCTGCGGGAACAGCACGCGACCCGGGTGCAGATGTGGGTGCCCGAGGCGGACGACGTGCTGCTCGCCTTTCTCGCTTCGGCCGGCATGGTTCCGGACGGTGCCCGTCGCAGCTATCCGGGCCCGGCGGCCGCCGGCGATCCGGACGGCGCCGACGAGGTCGTCGAACTACGCACGGCGGCTCGCCTCGACTGACGACCAGCCCCGGCCGAGCAGATCGAAGACGGTCTCGATGGCCGTTCGGGCGTCGTCCTGCCGTCGGACCAGGACCGGGATGTCCAGCACGTAGCGCGCCAGGGCCATGCAGGCGAGGTCGTCCGCGGCAGCGCCGATCTCCTCGGCCACGGCCGCGCCCAGGCTCTGGGCGTGGCGGGTCCACATCCGTTCGGAGTACTCGCGCAGCACCGGCGTCTCCTCCACCAGAGCGGCGAACTCGGCGGCCTGCGGGTGAGTGGAGACCTCCAGGTAGGCCGTGATCACGTGCCGCTGCAGGGCGTCCAGCACACTCTCGCCCGCCGACCGGGTACGCACGGCGGCGACGAGCTCGGACTCCCGGCCGGGCTCGCGGTCGAAGACCAGCGCCTCCTTGCCCGCGAAGTGCTTGAAGAGGGTGGTGGTGGAGACGTCGGCCGCATCGGCGACCTGCCGAACGCTCACCTGGTCGTAGCCCCGCTCGAGGAACAGCTGCAGGGCGGCCTCCGCGATCGACTGTCGAGTGGCGGCCTTCTTGCGTTCGCGGCGGCCCACCGGAGCTTCGGTCATGGGTTGACTCTAGCAAGAACATGAACCGATGCTAATGTGCAATCGTTCCACTTTTCCACCCGGTCAACCTTGCGAATTCGGTGCATCGCCACCTCGCACCCCACAGGAGTTCCCATGGCATCAACCTCAGCCCCCGTCCGTGACACCAGGCCCGGCGACGCCAGGATCGGCATCATCGGCGCCGGGCCGGGCGGCCTGACCTGCGCCCGCATCCTGCAGCGTCACGGCATCGCCGCCACCGTGTACGAGCGCGACACCGACCGGCAGGCGCGCAACCAGGGCGGCACCCTCGACCTGCACGCCGACAACGGCCAGATTGCGCTGCGTGAGGCGGGGCTGCTCGAAGCCTTCTTCGAGCGTGCGCGGCCCGAGGGTCAGGAGATGCGCGAGTACGACGCCACCGGCACCCTGCTGATGCACCAGGTGCCAGACGCCGACGAGCGGTTCAAGCCCGAGATCGATCGCGGCGAACTGCGCGACCTGCTGCTCGCCTCGCTCGAGCCCGGCACCGTGCAGTGGGGCCGCCGGCTCAAGTCGATCAGCGAGCCGGCCGCCGGCTCGTCCGGCGGACCGCGCACATTGCACTTCGCCGACGGCTCCGTCGCCGAGGCCGACCTGGTGATCGCTGCGGACGGCGCCTGGTCCCGCGTCCGGCAGGCCGTGTCCACCGCGGCGCCCGGCTACACGGGCGTGACTTTCCTGGAGGCGTGGTTCGACGACGTCGAGACCCGGCATCCGGAGATCGCCCACATCGTCGGGCAGGGCGGCGCGCACGCCGGCGACGGCATCCGTGGTCTGTTCGCCCAGCGCAACGGCGGCGACCACATTCGGGCCTACATCATCCAGAAGGTGCCCGCCGACTGGATAGCGCGCGCCGGGCTGAGCGATACGGACACCGCCGGGCTGCGCTCCTATCTGCTCGAGCAGTTCGCCGCCTGGTCACCGGAACTGCAGCGGCTGGTCGCCGAGAACGACGGCCTCTACGTCGACCGGCCGATCTTCGCGCTGCCGGTGCCGCACGACTGGGCACACGATGCGGGCGTGACCCTGCTCGGCGACGCCGCCCACCTGATGCCCCCGCTCGGCGTCGGCGTCAACCTCGCCATGCTCGACGCCTGCGACCTCGCGCTGGCATTGGCCGGCAACACCTCGCTGGACGACGCGATCCATGCCTACGAGAAGGTCATGCTGCCCCGCTCGGCCGAGATGGCCGCCATGCTCGATGGGCGCGCCGCCGATCTTGCCGGTGCCATGACCCCCGACTTCAGCGCTGACTGAACAATCCCGCCGAACTGTCACGCCTCACGAGACCCGTCATGACCCAGTACAGAACAGCTGATCCAGATGCTGGTCGATGGCCGCGAGCGCCGCTGACGGCGAAACCACATCAAGTTCGAGGAGCGGCGCGAGTCCGGTCAGAGCAAGGATGAGGTCTGTCTCGATCATCGGGTCCCGGCCCGGGGGGATCTGACCTTCGTTGATCGCCTGCCGGACAAGGCGTTCGACCATCGCCCGACCATCGCGCAGCCCGGCGGCAACCTGCCGGTGCAGCGCCGAGTCGTGCAGTGCTTCGAGAACGTAAGCCGCGTTCATACGGCTGGTGACCCTCGCGTCAGGCCGCAGAGGGAGAAGCTCGATGAGAACCACTCGCAGTACCTCGCGAGAGTGAGGAGGTTGGTCAAGCGCGGCCAGACCTCGGGCGACCCGCCGAGACGTCTGTTCGCCGGCGAACTCGATCGCGAAGTTCAGCATCTCCGCTCGGGAAGAGAAGTAGTGCTGCAGCTGCCCCAACGAGACTCCCGCTTCACGGGCGACCTCACGCATGGTCGCTCGTGCCCAACCTTGCTCGTCGACGAGCGTCCACAGCGCATGGGCAATGCACTCGCGCCGTTCGCGATGATCGACCTGCTTGGGCATCCCGCCTCCTTCTTTTCCAATACGCATGACATAATACAAGTGACTGGAGACCGGGAAGGTAGTGGACCGATGACGGAAGCGGAGCCGGCGCCACCGCTCGCGTTCTACAACCCGGCCGCCTTCGCCTTCGACATTGAGGTGGCGATCACGCTGATCGCCGACCTGCAGATACGCAAGGCGATCGAGCGAGGCGAGTTCGACAACCTGCCCGGCAGCGGTGAACCACTCGACCTGCCCGACCACCATGATCCCGATTGGTGGCTCAAGAGCCTCATGAAGCGCGAGGGGATCGTGTTGCTGCCGCCGTCCATCCAACTCCGTAAGGATGACGCCGCACTGGACGAGCAGATCGATCAGCTCTCGAACGAGAGGGACGTTCGCCGTGCGGTCGAGCAGTTCAACGAGCAGGTGATCCGGGCCCGCTACCAACTCCCGGCGGGGCCGCCTCTGATCACGATGCCGCGTGACATCGAAGCCACCGTGGCTGCCTGGGCCGAGCGCAGAGCGGCCCGAGTCGAGGAAGCTCGCCGGAGGTCCGCCGAGGAGGATCGCGCCCGCGCGGAGGCGAAGCGTGATGGCCGCGAACGCCGACGACTGTTCCGCAGGCGAAGGCCCCTGCCCGCTGACCGGCGTCGATGAAACCTGGGCACGTGGGCGCAAGTACCGTGGCCCGGTGACAGAGCTGCCCGAGCCCGCTGAACGCCGTCAGGCAGTCCTGCGCCAGGCGCTGTCGGTCGGCGTCGCCACCGGCGCCTACGGCATCTCGTTCGGCGCCCTGGCTGTGGGCGCGGGGCTGAACGTCCTGCAGGCCTGCGCGCTCAGCCTGCTGATGTTCACCGGCGGATCACAGTTCGCCTTCATCGGTGTGCTGGGCGCCGGCGGTGCGGGCCTCACCGCCGTCGCCACGGCGACGACGATGGGCGTCCGTAACGGGTTCTACGGCTTGGCGATGGCACCGGTGATGGGGGCGCGGGGGTGGCGCCGTCCGGCCGCTGCGCAGCTCACCATCGACGAATCCACCGCGGTGGCCAGTGCCCAGGCCGAGCCCGCGCTCTCCCGGATGGGCTTCTGGGCCACCGGGCTGGCGGTGTTCGCGCTCTGGAATGCGGCGACGTTCGCCGGGGCCCTGCTCGGTGACCAACTCGGCGACCCGACCCGCTACGGCCTGGACGCCGCGGCCGCCGCCGCCTTTCTCGCCCTGCTCTGGCCGCGACTCACCGAGTTGCGTCCGCGGTTGCTTGCGGTCTGCGCCGCTCTGCTTGCCGCGGCGCTGGTGCCGCTGGCACCGGCCGGCGTCCCCGTGCTGGCCACCGTGGTGATCGCCTTCCTGGCCTGGGAACGTCCAGCACCCCGTGATCATGCAGAACCGCACACCGACCCCGGGCCCCAACCCCCAGCGTGATCATGCAGAACCGCGCGGACGAGCCTCCGTACACGCCACCCCCACTCGCCGTGATCATGCAGAAGTGCACGTCGGCACCGATGTGCACTCCTGCATGATCACGGGCTGGGGTTCTGCGCGATCACCCCTGGAGCCCTTGTTCGGCGAGCCAGACCTGTCCGCGCCGATGCGACGCCTGGGCCAGCCACGCCTCATGCACCACCTCGACCAACTCACCGAGCTGAAGCTCACCGATCCGGCCGGCCCGCAGCAACACCGAGGGATGCCCGTCGAAGTGCGGCGTGGTGAAGAACGGCGACCCCTCGTCCTGCACCAGTGCCAGCTTGTCCTCGGCGGAACCGACCCAGAACACGATGACGTCGTCGTAGCGCTCGCCGGTCTGCGGATCGACCGCGTCGGGTCGTGGCGTCCGGAAGAAGACGAACGACTTGCCACCCACCTGGTAGATGCGATTGCCGGCGTTTCCCGTCTCCACACGCACGTGCGGCATCGACTGCGCGATGTCATGCACGTCCTGCACCCGGGCCCGTCGGCGGCTCCCGCGGCCGGGCTGATTCGTCGCCATCGGATCACGGTAGGAGAATCGATCGACATCCGGCAGCGGGCCTCACATCCGGGCCCGCCGGTGCGTCTTCAGGGCACAGGCCCGAACCGACGGGCGCAGAGCGGGGAGACGATCATGAGGCGACACACGCAGGCGGTGACCGATCTCGGCGACCTGTTGCTGATCGCGGACGGCGAGGACCTGGTCGGGGTCTACTTCCCCGGGCACTGGTACCCGCCGAAGGCCGGTGAACTCGGCGAGACCGTCGCCGAGCGCGACGATCCGGTGCTGGCCGAGGCGGCGGAACAACTACGCGAGTACCTGACCGGCGGGCGTCGCGAGTTCGATCTTCGGCAACGTACCGCGGGCGACGCGTTCTCCGAACAGGTGTGGGCGATGCTGCGGGCGATCCCCTACGGCGAGAGGACGACCTACGGTGCGATCGCCGAACACCTCGGAGGCCGGGCGCTTGCGCAACGAGTGGGCCAGGCCGTCGGGCACAACCCACTGAGCATCGTGATCCCATGTCACCGGGTGGTCGCCGCGGACGGCTCGCTGCGCGGTTTCGCGGGCGGCCTCGACCGCAAGCAGCAACTGCTCGAGATCGAGGAACCCGAGCATGTGCGTTCCAGCCGGCTGTTCTGAGCACCCCAGCCGGCATGAGGACCCCGTTCGAGTCGGCGGTGACCGATCACGGCGCCACGGTGCTTCGCGTCTGCCGAGCGGTGCTCGGTGCCGGCCCGGACGCCGACGACGCCTGGTCGGAGACCTTCCTGGCGGCGATGACCGCCTGGCCCGACCTCGACGAGCGCACCAACATCGAGGCCTGGCTGGTGCGCGTGGCGCAGCGCAAGGCGATCGACGTCACCCGTGGCCGGGTGCGCCGCGCCGTACCGACGGAGACGGTTCCCGAGCCACCCGTGGGCGCGGACTCCACGGATCGCGAACGCGACCTGGACCTGTGGCACGCGGTCGCGGAACTGCCTGAACGACAACGACTTGCGGTCGCCTATCACTATCTCGGTGGGTTGCCGCACGCCGAGACCGCCGAGCTGATCGGTGGCTCACCGGCCGCCGTGCGCCGGGCCGCCGCCGACGGCATCAAGAACCTGCGCCGCACTCTGCAGCCCGACTCGGCAACCGAAGGAGTTGCACCATGACCACCCCAGACGACTCAGCCGACCACAGCACTCCCGATCACGAGACTCTCGATGACGACAAGGCGGCGCTGTTCCCGGCGAGCGGCAGCGACCTCGTCGCGTTGCACGCCCGGCTGGCGTCCTGGGCGGAGACCGCAGGCGTGTTGGACGTCGCCTACCGCACGATCGAGTCACCGATCGGTGATCTTCTGCTCGCCGCCACCGAGACCGGACTGGTCCGGATCGCCTTCTCCCGCGAGGGTTTTGACGACGTCCTGCGGCGGCTGGCCGAGCGGATCAGCCCGCGGATCCTGCGTTCCCCGGCCCGGCTGGACGCGGCCGCGGCCCAACTGACGGAGTACTTCGCAGGACGGCGGCACACCTTCGACCTGCCACTGGACCGGCGGCTGTCGACCGGGTTCCGGCAGCAGGTGCATCTCTACCTGCCCCGGATCGGCTACGGGTACACCCTCAGCTACCGGCAACTGGCCGAACTGGTAGGCAACCCCAAGGCGGTGCGCGCGGTCGGAACCGCCTGTGCCACCAACCCTTTGCCGATCGTGGTGCCCTGCCACCGGGTGACCCGCAGCGACGGCAGCACCGGGGGCTACGCCGGCGGCCCCGACGCGAAAACCACCCTGCTCGCCCTGGAGCGCGCGGCCTGAGCCCCGGGACCCGTGCAGTTCTGCATGATCA
>DAIOVT010000228.1:6074-6659 GCA_036758885.1 Kineosporiaceae bacterium | reverse complement strand
CGCCAGGAAGGTCAGCAGGTCGTCGTTGTCGGCGGGCTCGATCATGGACGTCGCCCGGCCCAGCACCCGGGACGCCCAGACGTCCTCGTAGGCGATCGCCGGCGCCGTCCGGGGTTCGGACCGCTCGCGGCGGGCGAGCACCTCGGAGGCCTCGACCCTGCGCGCGGGCAACTGTTCGGCCCGGGTCAGCGGCCGGCTGGCGGCGATGCTGCCCATCTCGCCGGAGCCGGCCAGGTCACGCAACCACGGCCACGAACCGGCGGGCGGACGGCCGGCGGACGGCGCGTCACTGACGATCGCGAAGGCTGTGCCGTCGACATCGGCAAGGATCGGCTCGGCCCAGGCGTGCCGGCGGAGATAGGTGCGCCAGATGTCGAGATCCTCGAACGCGGTCGGTGTGTTCACGGCGGCCGGGTCGGCGGATCGGCCGGTCTCGCCCAGCGGCGCCAGCGCCACCACCCGCGAGACCGCCCCCGGCAGCAGCACCGCGTCCGGACCGTTCCCGGCGGTGCCGCCGCGCAGCGCCTGCCGGATCAGTTCCACCGAGTAGCGGGCACGCTGGTCGGCCTGCAGATCCGCCAGCGC
>DAIOVT010000228.1:0-6064 GCA_036758885.1 Kineosporiaceae bacterium | reverse complement strand
CAGCTGCACCAGATGCACCGCGACGGAGGCCGCCATCCGTTCCAGCCGCTCGCTCAGTTCGGCACCGGGTTCGCCGTTCCGGATCGCCCAGACCGAGCCGATCAGCTCCCCGCCCAGCCGCACCGGGACGACCAGGCGCTGCTTGAGCTCGCCGACGGCGGGGACGACGAAGACCCGGTCGGCGCGCTGCAACCGGCGCAGCGCCCCGCTCGCCCGCAGCTGGGCGACGATGTCGCTGGGCACCGCGCGGCGCAGGATCGTCGAGGTGCGGGCCTGGTCGGTGGCGCCGTCCCGGGCGGAGTAGGCGAGCACCCGGTTGTGCGCGTCCTCGATGGTCACCGACGAGGCGAGCACCCGGCTGAACGTGTCGGCCAGCGCGAACAGGTCCTGTTGCACGCTGGCGCTGTCGGTGACGTGTTGCTCGCTGCGGTTGAGCATGGTCTGCACCAGCCAGATGAACTGACCGGTGCCGATCCGCGGATCCAGCACGGCCAGGGTCAGACCCGCATCGGCCACCGCGGCCCGGTACTGCTCGCCGAGCCGCCCGCCGCCGCGCCGATCAGCGCGCACGACCAGCGCTGCGGCACCGGCGCAGCGCTCGGCGACCTCACCTCCTCGCGGTGCTGCGCCGACCCCGACCACGATCGCTCCCTCGGCCGGGACGCCGCCCTCGGGCCCGTCGTCCCCGTACAACTGCACGGTGGTGGCCTCGACCGGTGCCCCGCGATGGACGATCTTCAGCACGCCGCTGCCGAGGGACTCCAGAACCTCTTCGGCGAACATACGGGCCATTGTATTTCCGTCACAATGGCAATGGCATGAACTGTTCGATCCTCACATGGTCTTTGCGCCCGGAGTTGCCATCATGGAGGCATGAGCAGAGCAGCACACGGACAGCGCCGGACCCCGCAGCGAGTCGCCGTGATCGGCGCCGGCATGGTGGGCCTGTCCACCGCCTGGTACCTGCAGGAGCACGGCATCGAGGTGACCGTGGTCGACCGCGAGGGCGTCGCCTCCGGCTCGAGCTGGGGCAACGCCGGGTGGCTGACCCCGAGCATGGCCATTCCGCTGCCCGACCCCGCGGTGCTCACCTACGGCCTGCGCGCCGTGATCAGCCCGAGCTCTCCGGTGTACGTGCCGCCCACGGCCGACCCCCGGCTGATCCGCTTCCTGCTGCAGTTCGCCCGCAACTGCACCGCCCCGCGCTGGCGCAAGGCGATGGCCGCGCTGATCCCGCTGAACAACGGCGCGCTCGACGCCTTCGCCGAGCTCGAGGCCGGCGGCGTCCAGGCCGCGACCCGCGCCGCGGAGCCGTTCATCGCCGCCTACCGCACCGAGCAGCAGCGGGAGAGCCTGCTCGAGGAGTTCAAGCTGATCCGCGAGTCGGGTCAGCGGGTCAACTTCGAGGTGCTGGACGGCGCCACCGCGCAGAGCCAGGAGCCGGCACTGTCCGCCGAGGTCGGCGCCGCGATCAAGATCCTGGACGAGCGGTTCATCAACCCCGGCGAGTACGTGAACGCCATCGCCGAGGCGGTGCGCACCCGCGGCGGCAAGATCCTGGACAGTGCCCAGATCGGCACCATCGAGGCCGGCCCCTTCGCCGTGAACCTGGCCGGCAGCGAGTACGACGCGGTCGTGGTCGCCAGCGGCGCCCGGCTGAACCAGCTGGTCGACGACTTCGGCGTGCGCCGGATCGTCCAGGCCGGTCGTGGTTACAGCTTCACCGTGCAGGCCGAGCACATGCCCGCCGGACCGGTCTACTTCCCCTCCCAGCGCGTGGCCTGCACGCCGCTCGGTGACCGGCTGCGGATCGCCGGGATGATGGAGTTCCGCAAGGTGGACGCCCCGATGGACCCGCGCCGGATCAAGGCCCTGGTCGATGCCGCCGGTCAGCTGCTGAACGGCGTGCACCTCGACGAGCGTCAGGACGAGTGGGTCGGCGCCCGGCCGTGCACCTCCGACGGCCTGCCGCTGATCGGCCGCTCCAACCACCCGCGGATCTTCGTCGCCGGCGGACACGGCATGTGGGGCATCACCCTCGGCCCGGTCACCGGCAAGCTGCTCGCCGAGCAGATCGTCACGGGGGCCACCCCCGACGCCCTGCGCGCAGTCGACCCGCTGCGCTGAGCAACTCGCGAAACCCGTTGCGTCCGAACCGCTTTACTGCGGTTCGGCGCTCCGGTCGCCGCGGATCACGGCGCGCAGCCGCGCCAACCGGGCGGTGACGTCCCGCTCGGCACCGCGCTCGGTGGGCCGGTAGTAGTCCTTGCCGACCAGTGCGTCCGGCGCGTACTGCTGGGTGTTCACCCCGAGCGGGTCGTCGTGCGAGTACCGGTAACCCTTTCCGTGGCCGAGCTTGCCGGCGCCCGAGTAGTGGGCGTCGCGCAGGTGCATCGGCACCGGCCCGGCGGCCCCGGCCCGGACGTCGCCGATCGCCTCGTTGATCGCCATGTACGAGGCGTTCGACTTCGGTGCGGTGGCCACGTGCACCACCGCCTGGGCCAGGATGATCCGGGCCTCGGGCATGCCGATCATCGCCACCGCCTGGGCCGCGGCGACCGCGGTCTGCAGTGCCGTCGGGTCGGCCATGCCGACGTCCTCACTGGCGGCGATCATCACCCGGCGGGCGACGAACCGCGGGTCCTCACCGGCCTCGAGCATCCGGGCCAGGTAGTGCAGCGCGGCGTCGACGTCGCTGCCGCGCATCGACTTGATGAACGCCGAGGCCACGTCGTAGTGCTGATCACCGGCCCGGTCGTAGCGCACCATCGCCTTGTCCACGGCGAGTTCGACGTCGGCCACCGCGATCGTCGGTGCGTCCGCCGGTGGTCCGGTGCCGTCCTGCTCCAGGGCCGCGCCCGCGGCCGCCTCCAGCGAGGTCAGCGCGCGCCGGGCGTCGCCACCGGCCAGCCGCACCAGATGGTCACGCGCCTCGGGCTCGAGGCGTACCGCTCCCCCGAGTCCGCGCGGATCGTCCAGCGCCCGATCGAGCAGTGCGGCGATGTCGTCGTCCTGCAGGGGGCGCAGGGTGAGCAGCAGCGAGCGGGAGAGCAGCGGCGAGATCACCGAGAACGACGGGTTCTCGGTGGTCGCGGCGATCAGCACCACCCAGCGGTTCTCCACCCCCGGCAGCAGGGCGTCCTGCTGGGCCTTGCTGAACCGGTGGATCTCGTCGAGGAAGAGCACCGTCTGCCGCTCGTTCACCTCGAGCTGGGCGCGGGCCTCGTCCATCACCACGCGCACGTCCTTGACCCCGGCGGTGACCGCGGAGAGCTCGACGAAGCGCCGTCCGCCCGAGCGCGAGATCACGTGTGCCAGAGTCGTTTTGCCGGTCCCGGGAGGCCCCCAGAGGATCACCGACGCGGGCCCGGCGCGACCGCCCTCGCCGTCGGCCAGACGGCGCAGCGGCGATCCGGGGGTGAGCAGGTGCGACTGGCCGATCAGCTCCTCGACCGATCGCGGACGCATCCTCACGGCCAGCGGCGGCAGCCCGGCCCGGCTGAGATCGCCTGCGTCGTCGCGCGACTCCTGCCGCGCGGAGAACAGGTCGCTCAAAGATCCTCCAGACACTCCCGAATCGGGACCGGATGCGAATTTGTCGGGCACGCCGCGGCGCACCTGCCAGGCTAATCCCATGCGCCGGCTGGGACGTTTCGTACATCGCTGGTCACGGGCCGTCGTGGCCCTGTGGCTGGTGATCGTCGTCCTCGGGCTAGCCGCGGCGACCGGGTCGCTGGGCAACGAGTCGTTGTTCTCCCGGCTGCAGGCAGGTGACGCGCCCACGGTGCCGGGCGAGAGCCGGGACGGCGCCGAGCTGCTCGCCCGCGCGTCGGGCGAGACCACCTCGACCCTGCTGATGGTCGACGGCCTCGACGTCGCCGACCCAGAGGTCAGCACGGTGCTGCAACAGTCCCGCAGCAAGCTGACCGCGATCACGCACGTCATGGCGGTCAGCGATCCGCAGAACCCGCCGGTCTCCCCCTCGCCCTTCGTCTCCGCCGACGGCCGGGCGCTACTGGTGAGCGTGCAGATCGGCGAGGCCGGCACCGCCCTGGACGGCGACACCCGCCGCGCCACCGACGCGGACGTCGAGCGAGTGCTCGGCGAGACCGCGGCGCAGCTCACCGCCCTCGTCCCACAGGGCCCGCCGCCGGTGGTGCGGATCGGCGGCCTGAGCCAGCTGGTCGACGAGATCAATCACCATGTCGAGACCGACCTGCGCATCGGTGAGGCGATCGCGCTACCGCTGAGCCTGCTGGTCATGGTGGTGGTGTTCGGCGGTCTGCTGGCGGCCGGGCTGCCCATCGTCGGCGCCATCGCCTCGATCGCCGGAGGCCTGGCCAGCCTGCTCGGCTTCTCGTACCTGATCGACCTCGACGCCAGTGTGCCGAGCGTGGTGAGCATTCTCGGGCTGGGGCTGTGCATCGACTACGGGCTGCTCGTGGTCAGCCGCTATCGGGAGGAACTGCGCAGGCACGACCTGGACGACGGCACTCGCGCCGGTATGCGCCGGGCGTTCGCCGATGCCCTGGAGAACACCGTGGCCACGGCCGGCCGAACCGTGCTGTTCAGCGGCATCACGGTGGCGATCAGCCTGACCGGGTTGATGTTCTTCCGGGCCAGCATCCTGCGGGCGATCGCCGCCGCCGGGGTCAGCGTCGTGTTGGTCGCCATGCTGGTCGCGCTGACCCTGGTGCCCGCGCTGCTCAGCATTGCCGGTCCCCGGCTGCTGCGGCCGGGGATCAGCCATCGGGTTCCACTGTTGCGCCGGGTCGCCGCGCGGCTCGGCGAGGTGGCTCCCGAGCACGGGGTCTTCTCACGGTTGGCCGGCGCCGTCCAACGTCACCCGCTGGTGGTGATGCTCGGCTCGCTGGCCGTGCTCGCGCTGGCCGCGGTACCGGTGTTGCGCATCGAGGTGATCTCGTCGGGGGTCTCGCTGTTGCCTGCGTCGTCGACCCAGCGGCAGCTGATCGAGCAGACGGCGATCCGGTTCCCGCAGACCGCGACGGCTCCGATCATCGTGGTCAGCGACGGGACGACCGAACAACTCACCGCTTGGGCCCAGCCGATCGCGGGCCTGCCCGGGGTGGCCTCGGTGCAACCGGTCACCGTGGCCGGCGGTGCGAACGCTGCCGCGGATCCCGGAGCCAGTACCGGAACCAGCAGTACAGCCGGCACTACAGCCGGCGCCGGCACCGGCGTGGTCACCCAGCTCGGGGTGGTGCCGGACACCGATCCCCGGTTGTCCCAGGCGCGTGACGTGGTGACCGAGATCCGTGATCTGGCACGTCACTCACCACCATCGGGATTCCAGGTGTGGGTGACCGGGGAGACCGCGACGATCGCCGACTTCAACGACGATCTGCGCGAGCGCGCGCCCTACGCGGTCGGCACCGTCGTGCTGGCCACGTTCTTGCTGCTCTTCCTGATGACCGGTTCGGTGCTGATCCCGGTCAAGGCCCTGCTGATGAACGTGGTCTCGCTCGGGGCCGCCATGGGCGTGCTGGTCTGGGTCTTTCAGGAGGGGCATCTGCAGGGGTTGCTGCAGTACACCTCGAACGGCGGCATCGATCAGAACCTGCCGCCGCTGATGCTCGCCTTCGCGTTCGGGCTGTCCATGGACTACGAGGTGTTTCTGCTGGCCCGCATCAAGGAGGCCCGCGACCGTCTGGTCGCC
The DNA here is from genome assembly GCA_036758885.1 of Kineosporiaceae bacterium. Taxonomy (GTDB): domain Bacteria; phylum Actinomycetota; class Actinomycetes; order Actinomycetales; family Kineosporiaceae; genus DAIOVT01. The sequence continues at coordinate 387 of DAIOVT010000228.1, read as the reverse complement.
GAGGGCATGGACGCCGGCCGGGCGCTGAACGACATCGCCGTGCGGCAAGGGCTGCAGCGGTCCGGGCGGATCATCACCTCGGCCGGCCTGATCATCGTGATCGTGTTCACCGGTTTCGTCGCCGGCAAGCTGCTGCTGATCAAGGAGATCGGTGTCGGCCTGGCGGCCGCGGTGATCATCGACGCCACCTTGGTCAGGATGCTGCTGGTACCGGCCACGATGACTCTGCTCGGCGAACTCAACTGGTGGGCCCCGGGCCCATTGCGCCGCCTGCATCAGCGGTTCGGCCTCAGCGAAGGCTGACGTTTCCGTACCTGCCCGCCTCCCGGGTTTTGGCCGACATGCCCGACTGACGTGTTCAGATCGGACGCGTCAGAAGGGTGGGTC
>DAIOVT010000227.1:0-6659 GCA_036758885.1 Kineosporiaceae bacterium | reverse complement strand
GCGTCGGCCGGGCGGCCACCGCGAACGGGATCAGCCAGCCGAGCGCCAGCGCCAGGCTGGCCCGGCTGGAACGCCAGATCGGTTCGGCCCTGCTCAGCCGTGGCGCCCGGGGCAGTTCGCTCACCCTGACCGGCGAGGCCGTGGTGGCCTGGGCGCAACCGGTGCTGCTCGCCACCGGGCGGCTCAACGAGGGAATCGCCACGCTGCGCGCGGACCGCTCGGCCCGGCTGCGGATCGCGGCCAGCCTGACCAATGCCGAGCATCTGGTGCCGAACTGGGTGCTGCTGCTGCGCGCGGTGCACCCCGAACTGCAGGTCGCGGTGCAGGTGGTGAACAGTCAGGCGGTGGCCGAACTGGTGCGGGCCGGATCGGTGGACGTCGGCTTCATCGAGTCGCCGCATCTGCCCGCCGGGTTGCACTGCCGGCAGGTCGGTCAGGACCGGGTGACGCTGGTGGTGGCCCGCGGATATCCGTTGGCCGCCCGCGCGGAAGCGGCCCTGCCGGTGCGCGACGTGCTCGACCAGCCGCTGCTGATCCGCGAACCCGGTTCCGGCACCCGCGACACCTTCCTGGCCGCCGTGGGTCTGGAGGGCCGGCCGCTGCCCGAACGCGCCGTCGAGCTCGGCTCGACCGCCACCGTGGTCGCCACCGCGGCCGCCGGTGGCGGCATCGGCGTGGTCAGCGCCCGCGCGGTCACCCGTGAACTGGCCGCGGGCAGCCTGGTCGAACTGACCGTGGACGGCGCCGCGCTGCAGCGTCCGCTGTCGGCGGTATGGGCCGATCCGAGACCGAACCCGCTGGTCACCGAGCTGATCGCGCAGGCCGTGCGCTCAGGGTCGACGACTTGACTCTGTAACGATGTAATCGTGTAATCAATTCATGAGCGATATCACTGGATTCTTCAGCGGACGCCTTCCGGAGCAGTGGTTCACCGAGGCGCCCGAGATCACCGTCGACCGCGAGGAGATCCTGGTCATCGGCCGGGTCGCGGCGCCGTCCACCGGCGATGCCGGTTCGGGTGAGGCTGCCGGCGAGACGTCACAGGAGCCGTCGGGCGAGACGCAGCGCGCGGCCGAGTCCGGACGCATCAGCCGATTCCGTGAGGACACCCGCCGCGAGCGGATGCGGATCGCCGACGAGGCGCAGGCCCGGTTCGGTCGCAAGGTTGCCTGGGGCGCCGCATGCGGTGAGTCCCGCGAGGTGTTCACCCAGCTCGCCGTGCCGGTGATGACCCGGCTGCGCCAGCCCGAGCGCCGGGTGCTCGACACGCTCGTCGACGCCGGCGTCGCCCGGTCCCGTTCGCACGCGCTGGCCTGGTGCGTGCGGCTGGTCGATCAGCACCAGGGCGAGTGGATCGATCAGCTCCGCGAGGCGCTGGTCAACGTCGAGCAGGCCCGGGCGGCCGGCCCCTCGGCGTGAATGCCGTGGACGCGGACGCTTTTGTGTTCGTCTGAGAACACAAAAGCGTCCGCGTCCGACAGCTGCGGCGGTCGACCTCAGGCGGGACGCTCGGCGCCCTCGTCGATGACCACCTCGGACGACGCCTCCAGCTCGGCCTTCTCGGCCCGGTAGGCGCGCACCGAGTAGGTGATGGCGCTGATCCAGATCGCGGCGACGCCGATCAGGACGGCGGCCAGGGTGCGTCCGGAGACGTCGAACAGGTCGCTGGTAAGCAGCGAGCGGGTGTTGGTCAGGATGATCAGACCGCCGACGGCGCTGCCGAGCACCCGCGGCGCAACGTGCCGCACCAGCCAGGCCGCGACCGGAGCGGCGATCGCGCCACCGACCAGCAGGGCGAGCACCCAGGAGAAGTTCACGCCCTGGTGCCCGAGGCCGATGATGAACCCGAGGCTGGCGGCCACCGCGATCAGGAACTCGCTCGCCGAGATCGATCCGATCACCCGGCGCGGCTCGAGCCGGCCGTCGGCCAGCAGGGCCGGGGTGCCGATCGGACCCCAGCCGCCGCCACCGGTGGCGTCGATGAAGCCGGCGAACAGGCCGAGCGGGGCGAGGAACCTGGCGCGCAGCGGCTTGCCGAGGCGGTCGGTGCGCAGGCCCCGGGCGGTGAACCGGACCAGCAGGTAGATGCCCAGGATCAGCAGGATGATCGCCATCACCGGCCGGGAGATCGAGGTGTCGATGCTGGAGAGCACCGTGGCCCCGAGGAAGGCACCGACCGCTCCGGGGAAGCCGACCTTGGCGACGACCTTCCAGTCGACGTTGCCGAACTTCCAGTGCGCGGTGCCCGACATCAGCGTGGTGCCGATCTCGGCCAGGTGCACGCTGGCGGAGGCGGCCGCCGGGTTGGTGCCCAGGGCCAGCAACAGGGTGCTCATGGTGACCCCGTAGGCCATGCCCAGGCCGCCGTCCACGAGTTGCGCGGCAAGGCCGACGACGGCGAGAAGCACAAGTTTGGTCACGACATTTCCCCGTTCCGAGCGGTTGTTCCGGTTCTGTGCGGCGTCCAGGACGTCGCTAACTGCTATTAACCCTATTGGTCAGGTAGGAATCTCGGAAAGGGTGACGGCGAATGTCACCTGCTTCGCCCACCGGTGAGATAGGCCACCATGGGTCTGTGAACATCTCGGCCAAGACTGACTACGCCGTCCGCGCGATGCTGATGCTCGCCCAGGCGGAACGGGACGCAGCCGGCGCCGAGCGCGCCCCGGCCGCCGACGCCGCGGGTGGCGGCGTGCTGGTCTCCGCGGAGACCCTGGCCGACCAGCAGGGGCTGCCCCGCAAGTTCCTCGAGGCGATCCTCTCCGACCTGCGCCGGGCCAACCTGGTCACCAGCGTGCGCGGCGCGGGCGGCGGCTACCGGCTCGCCCGGCCGGCGTCCGAGATCATGCTGGGTGCGGTGTTCCGTGCCGTCGACGGCCCGCTCGCCGAGGTGCGCGGGCTGCGTCCGCACGAGACCACCTATGCCGGAGCGGCCGAGCACCTGCCGACGGTCTGGGTCGCGGTGCGCTCGTCGCTGCGCCGGGTGCTCGACGAGGTGAGCCTCGAACAGGTGCTCACCGAGAGCTTCCCCAAGCACGTGGTCGACCTCTCCCGGGCCCCCGACGCCTGGGCGAACCGCTAGCCGGGCCGGCTGCGGTTCCTGCTGACGTGGTTCCTGCTGACGTGGTTCCTGCTGTGGTGCTGGTCGCCCCCGAGATCGCGCCGAACACCGGCAACATCATCAGGCTCTGCGCGAACACCGGAGCCGCGCTGCATCTGGTGCGGCCGTTGGGGTTTCGCATGGACGACGCCCTGCTCCGCCGGGCCGGGCTGGACTATCACGAGCTCGCCTCGGTCACCGTGCACGACTCCCTGGTGGACTGCTTGACCGCCGTCGACGGCGCCCCCCGTGATCATGCAGAACTGCACGCGCCGCTGCCCACCCCACCCCGTGATCATGCAGAACTGCACGAGTCGCTCCCGCTGCGTCGCCGGTTCGCTTTCCGCTCCCAGGCGCAAACCCGTTACGACAGCGTCGGATTCACCCCGGACGACGTGCTGGTCTTCGGTGCCGAACGTGCCGGGTTGACCGACCAGCAGTTGGCCGCGCTCGGTTCGGTGACGCAGTTGCGGTTGCCGATGCGTCCGGGAAATCGCAGCCTCAATCTCGCCAATGCCGTTGCCGTGGTGCTCTACGAGGCCTGGCGGCAGAACGACTTCGCCGGTGCCGCCGCCGGAGGGCGCGAACAACAACGACACCGGCAACACGAAGCGGGTCTGACCTCGGAAACCCCCGCGACAGCCCCTTTCGACCACTGATTCTGAGTATTGCTCCGCCCGGGGGGCGCAATTCTGTTCCTCGCCGACCCTGTTGCCGCACGATCTGTAGCATTCGCACAGGTCGTTCGGGCACGTCATGCGGGCAGGTCCGAAGCTTCCTGGGTGTTCGGCGTCCGCCGATCTCACCACTTGAGACCCGGACCGAAGGAGTCGCCATGGCAGCCCTGGAACCGGAGGCGCCCGAAGAGGCGCAGCTCAAAGCGGGCGCGATCGGCTTCTTCGACGCGTTGGTGATCGGTCTCGCCGCCACCTCACCGGCCTATTCGCTGGCCGCCGTGATCGGACCGATCGCGCTGTTGGTCGGCGTCTACTCGCCGGGCGTGCTGCTGGCCAGTTTTGTGCCGATGCTGCTGATCGCCTCGGCCTTCTACTACCTGAACTCGGTCGACCAGGACGCCGGCACCACGTTCTCGTGGGTGACCCGGGCGATGGGTCCGTGGTTCGGCTGGCTGGGCGGCTGGGCGATCGCGATGACCGGTGTGCTGGTGGTCGGCTCGCTGGCCGAGGTCGGCGTCCGGTTCTCGCTGCTGACCGTCGGCCTGGACGATCTCGCGGCCAACACCTGGCTGGTGCGGATCCTCGCCGTCGGCCTGATCCTGCTGATGACCTGGATCTGTGTGATCGGCACCGAGGCCTCGGCCAAGCTGCAGAACGCCCTGATCGTGGCGCAGGTGGTGGCGCTGTTGGTGTTCGCGGCCGTGGCGATCTACCGCGTCTACACCGACAACTCCTCGCTCGACTCGATCCGGCCCTCGCTGTCCTGGATGAACCCGTTCGGCGCCGGCGGTGCCGCACTCACCTCAGGTCTGCTGCTCGGCGTCTTCATCTACTGGGGCTGGGAGTCGGCGGTGAACCTCACCGAGGAGACCACCGACAGCGCCAGCGCGCCGGGCAAGGCGGGCATCTTCTCGACGGTGATCCTGCTGGTCACCTATCTCGCGGTCGGCTACGCGGTGCTCGCCTACGCCGGCACCGACTGGCTGGCGGACAACTCCGAGGAGGAGGAGTTCATCTTCTCCTTGCTTGCCACCGAGGTGATGGGCGGCTGGTCGTGGGTGGTGCTGTTCTCGGTGGCCACCTCGGCGATCGCCTCGACCCAGACCACGATCATCCCGGCCTCGCGCACCGGCCTGAGCATGGCCCGGCGGTACGCGCTGCCGAAGCGGTTCGGGCACATCCACCCGCGGCACCGCACCCCCGACGTGTCGACCTGGTGGGTCGCCGGTATCGCGATCGTCTGGTACCTGGTGCTGTCGGTGATCAGCGAGAACGCGCTGTTCGACTCGCTGACCGCGCTGTCCCTGCTGATCGCCTTCTACTACGCGCTGACCGGCGTCGCCTGCGCCATCTACTTCCGCAAGCGGTTGACCGCCAGCGTGAAGAACATGGTGCTGATCGGGATCGGCCCGGTGATCGGCTCGATCCTGTTGGCCTGGTTGCTGATCCGTTCGGTGATCGACATGTCCGACCCGGCCAACTCCTACAGCGGCCAGTCCTGGCTGGGCATGGGTCCGCCGCTGGTGATCGGCATCGGCATCGGCGTGGTGGGCATCGCGGTGATGTTGTTCTGGCGCACCCGCGACGCCCGCTACTGGCAGGAGCGCACCAGCACCGCCGAGGACCCCATCGAGTGAGCCGGCTCGTTCCGCTCACCCGCCCCGTTCCCCGCCCGTCCCACTGCTCGTTCGACAAGGAGCCGTCATGACCGTCGTCCTCGGGTTCGACGAATCCCCAGGCGCCGACAATGCGCTGGGTGCCGCACTGATCGTCGCCCGGCGGTTCGAGGAAGATCTGGTGCTCGTCTACGGCATCGCCCCGCCCGGTTCGATGGGCGAGGAGTTCATCGCCCACGAGGAGGCGATCGTCGAGCAGGCCCGGCCGTTCCTGGACGCCGCGGTCGAACGCGCCGCCGCCGAGGGCGTGACCACGCACGTGGAGCTGCTGTCGGCCAAGCCGGTCGATGCGATCCTGCAGGCCGCCGACAAGCACGACGCCACGGTGATCGTCGTCGGCACCTGGGGCGAGAGCCCCATGCGCGGAGCGATTCTCGGCTCCACGCCGCACAAGTTGCTGCACCTGTCGACGCGTCCGGTGCTGTGCGTGCCGGCACCCGAGGAGTCGTAGGGCGCGAGCCGCTCAGGCGCGGGGCGCGGCCGTCGTCCCGCGGACGACGAGTTCGGTGGGGACGACGAACTCGGACGGCGCCCGCGCCGGCTCGGCGCGGCGCAGCACCGCCGCTTCGAGCGCCGTCGCGCCCATGCGGGCAGGGTGCTGGTCGACCGTGGTCAGGTCGATCGCACTGAGCCGGGCCAGCGGGGTGTTGTCGTAGCCGGTCACCGAGACGTCCCCGGGGATCCGCACGCCGTGCCGGAGCAGGGTCTGGATCACCCCGAGAGCGGCCTGGTCGTTGGCCGCCAGCACCGCGGTCGGCAGGTGTGAGTGGGTCGAGTGCGGCCCCGAGTGCCCACCGCCGGTGCGGGCGAGCAGTTGCTGTGCGGCGGTGGCGCCGCACTCCTCGGCGACGGTTCCGCGGACGGCGATCACGTCGGCCGGCAGCCCGTGCCGCCGCATCGCCCGCAGGTGCCCGTGCCGGCGCACCAGGGTCGGTCGCAGCGAGGGGGTGTGTACGTAGGCGATCCGCCGATGTCCTAGTGCCACAAGGTGTTCGGTGACCTGCTCGATACCGGTCTCACCCGCCGACCGCACCACGTCGTAGCCGCCCGCCGGGTCGCCGTGCCCGACCATCACCAGCGGAACCGGCAGCCGTTGCGCCAGGTCGGCCAGGCTCCGGCCGCGCAGGTGGGCGCCGATCACGATCAGCGCCGCGAAGCGATGACCCAACAGCTCGCCGATCGCCTCGGACGTCGTCCGGCCGGGCG
>DAIOVT010000226.1:0-6661 GCA_036758885.1 Kineosporiaceae bacterium | reverse complement strand
CACCGATGCGTCCAGGCGAACCTCCCGGGCACCGGTCTGGTCCGGGTTCGCCACCGCCTCCCGGGTGACCGCGTCGAAGGCGTTGTCGACCAGGTTGCCGACGATGGTGACCGCGTCGCGCGGCGAGGCGACGTCCTCGGGCCATTCGATCTGCGGGCCGATCACGAAGTGGATGCCGCGCTCGGCGGCCTCGGCACTCTTGCCCAGCAGCAGCGCCGACAGCGTCGGATCGGCGACTCCCTCGATCATCTGGTCCGTAAGTCGTTGCGCCTGTTCGAGTTCGGACGTCGCGAACGCCGCGGCGCGCTCGGGATGGCCGAGTTCGATCAGCGAGACCATGGTGTGCAGCCGGTTGCTGGCCTCGTGCGCCGACGAGCGCAACGCCTCGGCCAGGCTGCGTGCCTGGTCGAGCTCACCGGTGAGGTCCTCGAGATCGGTGCGGTCCCTGATCGTCACCACCGACCCGAGATCCCTGCCCTTCCAGGCCGCCCGCCCCTTGTTCACCACCAGCACCCGCCGAGCGGTGAGGTACAGCTCGTCGGTGCGAATGTTGTTGTCCCGCAAGGCTTCTTCGAGATCCTCGGGCAGTCCCAGGGCATCGACGGCAGTCCCGGACGGATCGCCGGAGAGGTCCAGCACCCGCTGCGCCTCGTCGTTGGCCAGCCGCACGATCCCGTTCGGGTCGACGATCACCAGCCCTTCCTTCACCGAGTGCAGCACCGCATCGTGGTAGTGGTACATGTCCTGCAGTTGCGCCGCGTTCAGACCGAGCGTCTGACGGCGCACCCGGCGCGCGATCAGCGTCGCCCCGACGCCGCCCAGTCCGCCGGCGATCAGCCCGGCGAGCAGGATCAGCGGCAGCCGCTGCGCCACCGCGGCACTGACCGACTCGGTGCGGATCCCGACCGCGACCAGGCCGAGGATCGCGCCGTCCCGGCCGGTGATCGGCACGACGGCGCGCTGGCTGGGCCCCAGGGTGCCGACGAACTCCTCGACCGTCTGGCCGCCGGCCTGCGCCCGGGTGATCGTGCCGAGATAGATCTGGCCGATCTGTCGTGGGTCGACGTGGGTCCAGCGGACGCCCCTCGGGTTCATGATCGTGATGAAGTCGGTGGCCGTCGCCTTGCGCACCGACTCGGCGTAGGGCTGCAGCACCGTCGTGGGCGTGGCGTCGGCCGCGGCGTCGATCACCAGCGGGTCCACCGAGATCGACTGGGCGATGCCGAGCACCCGGTCCCGCGCCGTCCCGATCGTGGTGCTGCGGGCCTGGAACCAGGCGGCGAGCACGCCGAGGGCGACCACGGCGAGCGTCATCGCGGCGGTCAGCACCAGTGTCTGCCCGGCCACCGACAAGTGCGCCGGCCTCGTCGTCCTCGACATGATCCGTTGTTCCTACGTGTTCGGGGATGCGTCCGATCGGGCCGCGCCGCGCCGGGGCGCGGGCACTGCCAGCACCCATGGTGCGAGCAACCGCCCGGCCTGCGGAACCCCCGGAACCCCCGGGAATGTGACCGCGAACACTGTGAACACAAAGCAGACGCAACCCCCGCCTGTGCGGACGCTGAGGAGCAGACCACCACCGGCTCCGAACGTCCGAACCAGGAGGTATGCCGAGATGTCGACTGCGACCCCGCCCCCCGCGGCGCCGGCCGAACCGGCCAAGAAGCGGCGCGACCGCACCCATTTCCTCTACATCGCCGTTGTGATCGCGATGCTGCTCGGCATCGCCGTCGGCTTCCTGGCCCCGGACGTCGGTGTGGCGCTCAAGCCGCTGGGCACCGCGTTCGTCAACATGATCAAGATGATGATCTCGCCGATCATCTTCGTCACGATCGTGCTCGGCATCGGATCGGTGCGGAAGGCGGCGCAGGTCGGCAAGGTCGGCGGTCTGGCCCTGGCCTACTTCGTCACCATGTCGACCGTGGCCCTGGGCGTCGGCCTTCTGGTGGGCAACCTGGTGCAGCCGGGCGCAGGCCTGCACCTCAGCGACGAGATCGCCGCCGGTGGCCAGAAGGCGGCCGAGACCGCCGAGCACACCTCGACGATCGACTTCCTGCTCGGGTTGATCCCGGAGACCCTGGTCTCGTCGCTGACCTCCGGGTCGGTGCTGCAGGCCCTGTTCGTCGCGCTGCTCGTGGGCTTCGCGCTGCAGAAGATGGGCCGGGCCGGCGAGCCGATCCTGGTCGGCATCAAGCACCTGGAGAAGCTGCTGTTCCGGCTGATGGCGATGGTCATGGTGCTCGCCCCGATCGCCGCCTTCGGCGCGATGGCCGCGGTGGTCGGCGCCACCGGGGTCGATGCCCTGAAGAGCCTGGGCATGATCATGATCGCCTTCTACATCACCTGCGTGCTGTTCGTCTTCGTGGTGCTCGGCGGCGTGCTGCGGATCGTCACCGGGGTGAACGTCTTCAGCCTGCTGAAGTATCTGTCCCGGGAGTTCCTGCTGATCCTGTCGACCTCGTCGTCGGAGTCGGCGCTGCCCCGGCTGATCGCCAAGATGGAGCACCTCGGTGTCTCCCGCCCGGTCGTCGGCATCACGGTGCCCACCGGCTACTCGTTCAACCTGGACGGCACCGCGATCTATCTGACGATGGCCTCGCTGTTCATCGCCGAGGCGATGGACAAGCCGTTCTCGATCGGTCAGCAGCTCTCGCTGCTGGTGTTCATGATGATCGCGTCCAAGGGTGCCGCCGGGGTCACCGGCGCCGGCCTGGCCACCCTGGCCGGCGGTCTCTCCTCGCACCGGCCCGACCTGGTCGACGGTGTCGGCTTCATCGTCGGCATCGACCGGATGATGAGCGAGGCGCGGGCGCTGACCAACTTCGCCGGCAACGCCATCGCCACCGTGCTGGTCGGCACCTGGGTGCGCGAGATCGATCGCGAGCGGGTCGACGCCGTGCTCTCCGGTGCGCTGCCCTTCGACGAAGAGTCGATGGTGGACGACGACGACGAGCCGGCCGCGCCGCCGGAGCCGGGCAAGGGATCCGGCGATCTGGTCGGTGCGCCGCACTGACCCTGGTTCCCACCGTCCGCCGGGCCGGACCCCAGTCGGGGTTCGGCCCGGGGATGTTTTGCGCGGAGTGTTCTGCCTGTGTGTTCTGCCTGGGTGTTCTGCCTGGGTGTTCTGCCTGGGGTGTTCTGCCTGGGGTGTTTGGTACGTGTGCTTCGTGCGTGTGCTTCGTACGGACGCCTCACGTCGGCACGAGCGTCTCAGTCGTTGCCGGACCTCGCCAGGTCGATCACCAGCAGCAGGCCGAGCACGCCGAAGGAGAGGGCCGCGCCGGTGGTCATCGCCACCACCACGCCGGTCTGCCCGAACCGGCTGAACGGCAACGGGTTCTGGCGCTCACCGCGAAGATCGGCCGCGAGCGCGCGCCGTCCGTGCCGGCGGCTGCGTTCGGCCTGGGCCATCAGCACCATCGCCGCGAGGGCCGCGAGCACACCGATCAGATAGCCGGCCGGCCCGATCCGGGGCGGCAGCACCCGCATCGAGACCAGGGCGCCGATGCCGACCGAGAGCCCGGTGCGCCGCCAGGCCAGAGCGGTGCGCTCGGGTTGCAGTCCCGGGTCACTGATCGGGTTACTGATCGGGTCACTGATCGAACGATCCTGCGGGTCACCGATCGAATGATCGTTCGGGTCGTTCGGGTCGTTCGATCCGTCCGGCCGATCGGGGCTCACAGCAGCAGCCCGACCAGCAGGGTCAGCCCGGCGAAGACCAGCAGCACGGCGAGCGGCGCCTTGACCGGGGCCGCCGGCAGGGGCGAACCGGTGCGCAGGGCGCGTTCCGTCCCCGTCCAGGCCCACCAGGCCTGACCGGCGCAGAGCATTCCGGCAAGGATCACCAGCACCGAGGTGGTGGTCTGCAAAGGCTTGATGATCGGCAGCCCGACCGCCTCGACCGCGACGCCCGCGGCGATCAGCGCGAGCGCCGTCCTGATCCAGGCCAGGAAGGTGCGCTCGTTGGCCAGGCTGAACCGCGGATCAGGTTCGATACCGGAGCCAAAAACGCTGCGCGGGAACCGGTTCGGGTCAGACATCGGAACCGTCCGGACTTCTCATGACTCGCCCGTCATGGGCGGCTTCGGTGCGGTTCGGGTCTGCACCGTCCGGGTTGCCGACCTGCCCGCTGACCTCATCGGGTCATCGTGCCACTCGGCGCTTCGGCCGCGGCGCGGATCGTCCGATCGCCCCAGTTACCAAACGTTAACGATGCCCTGAGGTTGACCAATCGGACGAACAGGGAGTCTCATCCCGTGGCACAAGAGCATCGCGAGCCGATCATCGACGTCGACCTTGACGCGACGGGCTCCCCTTCCCCCCTTGCCCGCAACACCGTTACTACCAGCGATTCCCCGCGACGCAGCGCTGACCAGCAGGTTCAGGCCGTCGGTAGCCGTCGCGCCCGTCGTGCCCTCGACGCTGAGCAGAGCCACGACCCGGCTCCCGGCTCGCGGCGCGAGGCGCGCAGCAAGACCCGTTCGGCCGTCTCGGGGGCGGCCGGCGGCCAGTTAAGAGGTCACGGACGGCGACGGGCCACCGCGTCCGGTTCGTCCGTGATGCCGGAATCGCTGGACGCGCCGGTCTCGCCGATGACCGCGGAGATCCCGGTCACCGCCGAGGAGAGCGACACCGATCGTTCGGCCGTCCGCTCGCTGCGGGCCAGCCGCCGCCGCACCGCCAGAATGCGCGGCGTCGCCGCCGTGACCCTGGGCGTTCTCGCCGTGGGTACGGCCGTCGCGGCCACCAACCGGCTTCCCGGCAACGACGGGGCCACCACCGTCCAGGACACTGCCGCCATGGCTCAGCTTCCTCAGGACGAGCAGCTCCAGCAGCTGCCCACCCTCGACGCGCCCAGCACCGAGACCGCCGAGGAGTCGCCGAGCGCCTCCGCCAGTGCCTCGCAGAGCGCCACCAGCGAGCGCCGCAAGCGTTCCGAGCGCAACCGCTCGCGGGAGACCAGCAGCTCGACCTCGACCTCCGAGGGTTCCAGCTCGTCCCGCTCGAGCAGGTCCTCGGGTTCCAGTTCCTCCTCGTCCAGCTCCTCCGGCTCGAGCTCGTCGTCGGGCAGCTCCAGCGCGGTCGGCAACGCCCCCCGGGTCGCCCTGAGCGGCGTCAAGGTCGGCGGCTGGTACGCGGGTGCCTCGGGCATCGGCGTCGCCAACGGAGAGATGGCCAAGTGGCTCGGCCAGCCGGTCACCCTGGCCGCCTTCTGGGCCGACACCAGCGACGAGGTGCAGCGCACCGTCCCGGGTCTGACCTCGGAGTTCCGCAACTGGGACCAGGCCGTGGACATCGCGGTCGGCGGCACCATCCTGGGCAGCGGCGAGAGCTACGCGGCCGCCGCCAGCGGCGCCTACGACGACCGCTGGAAGGCCGCCGCCAAGGTGATCGGCGACAGCCGCAAGAACGCCAAGGGCCCGACCTTCGTCCGCCCGTTCCACGAGATGAACGGTGACTGGTACAAGAACTGGGTCGTCACCCGCGAGAACTCGGCCGACTACAAGAAGGCCTTCAAGCGGTACGCCAACATCATTCGCCAGGCCCTGCCGCAGGTGTACATCGTGTTCTCGCCGAACTACGGCGACCACACCGGCCTGCCGGTCGACTACTGGTACCCGGGTGACGATGTCGTCGACGTGGTCGCACCCGACTACTACAACGACTACCAGGACAACGCCAACGCCTCGGTCGCGGGCTGGAACAGCTTCTCCAACACCAAGGACAAGAACGGCAACCCGACCGGTCCCGAGGCCTGGCGTGACTTCGCCGCGGACCACGGCAAGCCGCTCGGCTTCCCCGAGTGGGGCCTCAAGCCCCAGGGCCAGGGTGGCGGCGACTCGTCCGAGTGGATCAAGGCCATGAACTCCTGGATGAACAAGAACGCCAACACCGCCACGTGGAACAACGGGGCCGAGATCCCCAAGGCCGCGGCCGGCAAGGTGCTCTACTCCGCCTACTTCAACGTCGTGCACGGTGGCGACAACGGGTTCACGATCTTCGGGACCGGCGCCAACCCCAACGGCTCCTCCACCTACAAGAGCCTCAAGTGGGGCAACAACGGCTGACAAGCCGACCAAAGGCTGCTCTGGCCATCTCCGCAACATGGCGGCGGTGGCCAGACGCTTTTTGTCCCCAGCCCGCCGTGATCATGCAGAACCGCACGCCCCGCCATGATCATGCAGAACTGCACGGCGACCGGCAGACCGGCAGACCGGCAGACAAAGATTGGGGAAGTTCGGACGGCGCGGAGCCGTCCGAACTTCCCCAGTAACCACTCAGCGGGACCCGCAGCGCCGCCCGTCCTGGCAGTTCTGCATGATCACGGGCGGCCTATGCGCGTGGCCGCCTGAGCGTGTGGTTCTGCATGATCACCACGGGTGAGCTCAGGCGTTCCAGATGAGCCGCAGGTAGTCGCGCATCGAGCGGTCGGAGGAGAAGAAGCCGGTGCGGGCGACGTTGAGGATCGACTTCTTGGTCCAGGATTCCTGGTCGGCGTAGGCGCGCTCGACCCGGGCCTGGGCCTCGATGTAGGACTGGAAGTCGGCCAGCACCATGAACCGGTCCTCGTAGAGCAGGTTCGAGACGACCGACTCGAAGGCCTGACGATCCCCGCCGGAGAACGTGCCCGAGGCGATCAGGTCGATCGCGCTCTTCAGCA
>DAIOVT010000225.1:4121-6681 GCA_036758885.1 Kineosporiaceae bacterium | reverse complement strand
AGGAGTCGTACCAGCAACTGCTCGAGGCGCTGAAGTGGCTGGGCATGGACTGGGACGAGGGTGTCGAGGTCGGCGGACCGCACGAGCCGTACCGGCAGTCGCAGCGCATGCCGATCTACGCCGATGTGCTCGACAAACTGGTCGCCGCCGGGCACCTCTACGAGTCGTTCTCCAGCCCCGAGGAGGTCGAGGCCCGGCACAAGACCGCCGGACGCGACCCGAAGCTCGGCTACGACAACTTCGACCGCGATCTCAGCGACGAGCAGAAGGCCGAGTTCCGGGCGCAGGGCCGCGAACCCGTTCTGAGACTGCGGATGCCGAGCGAGGAGATCACCTTCGACGATCTGGTCCGCGGGCCGATCACCTTCGCGCCGGGCAGTGTGCCCGACTTCGTCGTCGCCCGGGCCGGGGGAGCGCCGCTGTACACCCTGGTCAACCCGGTGGACGACGCCCTGATGGGCATCACCCACGTGTTGCGCGGAGAGGACTTGCTCTCCTCCACCCCGCGCCAGATCGCGCTCTATCACGCGCTGATCGACATCGGCGTGACCAAGGAGGTGCCGCGGTTCGGGCACCTGCCCTACGTGATGGGGGAGGGCAACAAGAAGCTCTCCAAGCGCGACCCCTCCTCCGACCTGTTCCTGCACCGGCAGCGCGGGTTCACCCCCGAGGGCATGGTCAACTACCTGGCCCTGCTCGGCTGGTCGATCGCCCCGGACCGCGACGTGTTCTCGCCCGCCGAACTGGTCGCCGCCTTCGACATCGCCGACGTCAACGCCAACCCGGCCCGGTTCGACCAGGCCAAGGCCGAGGCGATCAACGCCGAGCACATCCGGCTGCTCGAGCCCGACGACTTCGCCGCCCGCCTGGTGCCCTACCTGCAGGCCGGCGGCGTGCTGCCGGGCGAGCCCGCTGAGCCGACTGAGTCCGACCTGGCGGTGCTGGCCCAGGCCGCGCCGCTGATCCAGACCCGCATCCAGCTGCTCGGCGAGGCCCCCGAGATGCTCGCCTTCCTGTTCACCACCGAGGTTCCCGAGCCGACCGACGACGCGCTCGCCACCGTCACCAAGGACGCGGCCGGCTCGCTGGCCATCCTGGACGCATCGCAGCAGGCGCTCGCCGCGCTGCCGGACGACGCCTGGACGCACGATCAGATCGAGGCCGCGCTGCGCACCTCGATCGTCGAGGGCCTGGGTGTCAAGCCGCGGCTGGCGTTCACCCCGCTGCGCGTGGCGATCACTGGACGGCGCGTCTCGCCGCCGCTGTTCGAGTCGATGCAGATCCTGGGCCGGGCGGCCGGACTCGACCGCCTGGCCGCGCTGCGTGGCCGGTTGGCCCCGGCCTGAGCAGCTACCGGCTCGGGCGTGCGACGAGGCGGCTACACGGGTGAGGGTGGTGTCGTGACGGAGTTGTCGGGGCCGGCCGGGCAGGCGTTCTTCCCGCTCGACCCCCGGCACCTGCCCGGGCCGCCGCAGGCCTGGCATCGCCGTCCGTACCCGCAGCTGCTGCGCGGGCCGAACTATGCCTGGTGGCGGGCGCTGATCTCGGCGGTGGTGTTCCTCGGCGGGGTCGGGGTGACCGTCGTGGCGATGGCCGCCGCCACGGTCGCGGTCATGGGCGCCGAGGGCGCGCTCAACCCCGACGGCGACGTCTCGTCGAACTCGCTGGAGAGCTGGAGCACCAGCCCGTCGGGGTTGCTGCTGACCAACCTGTCGGTCGCGGCGTTCATCGTCTGCGCCCAGGCCGCGGTATGGGCCGGGTTCGGCTGGAGGCCGCGCTGGCTCGCCTCGGTGGCCGGCGGCATCCGCTGGCGCGTGCTGGCGATCGCCTTCGTCGCCGCCGTGGTGCTGCTGGTCACCGTGACCGTCGTCGCCGATCTGATCCTCGCGGCCACCACCGATCATTCCGCCGGGCTGCCGATGGACCCAGAGCAGCGCATGGTCAGTTACCTGCTGGTGATCGCGCTGACCACGCCGCTGCAGGCGGCCGGTGAGGAGTACCTGTTCCGCGGCTGGCTGACCCAGGCGATCGGTTCGTGGTTCGCCCGGGCCGGGGTCGGCGCGGTGGTCGCCGCACTGGTCTCCGGAACCGCGTTCGCCTTCGCGCACGGCCAGCAGGACGCCTGGCTGTTCGCCGACCGGTTCGCGTTCGCGCTGGCCGCCTCGTGGTTGGTCTGGCGAACCGGCGGGCTCGAGTTCGCGATCGCCCTGCACACCGCCTACAACATGATGGCCTTCGGGGTGGCTCTGGCATTGGGCCGGCTCAGCGGGCTGCTCGAGACCACCGAGTCCGACCCGGCGGCCATGGTGATCAACCTGTTGCTGCTCGTGGTGGTGGTCGCCGCGCTCGATCTGCTGGCCCGGCGGCTCGGTCTGCAACGAGAGTTCCGTCCGCCCGGAGTGCCCTGAGACCCGCCCGTTCGGCATATCGATTTGGGGCCGGGAGGGCCCGCCCGGTACAGTCGGCAGGCGGTTCTCGGACGCCGGAAGCGGATCGTACGAGATACCCCCATGGGGTATGGTGTAATTGGCAGCACGACTGATTCTGGTTCAGTTAGTCT
>DAIOVT010000225.1:0-4099 GCA_036758885.1 Kineosporiaceae bacterium | reverse complement strand
AGCACGCCGCCCTCTCAAGGCGGTAGCGCGGGTTCGAATCCCGTCGGGGCTACATGAGACCGGCCCCCGGTCGATCGGTTCACCGATCACCGGGGGCCGATCGCTTTTGCCGGCGGTGTTGGTGTGGGCAGAGGGGCTGCCGGCCTCGGCCCGATCGCCGGCCCAGTGCCACGATCCCGACTCAGCCCTGTTCCGCGGCACTGCGCAGCACCTCGGTGAGCCGGTTCGCGGCGCTCGCCACCGCGCCCGCGTGCTGACGGCCGGGACGGCGGGTGAAGCGTTCGACCGGACCCGAGATCGACACTGCGGCAACGACTCGGCCCGACGGGCCGCGCACCGGCGCCGATACCGAGGCGACACCCGGTTCACGCTCGCCGATGCTCTGTGCCCACCCGCGACGTCGGACGGCGGACAGCGTCGTCGCCGAGAACCGGGCGCCGTGCAACCCCCGGTGCAGCCGGTCCGGCTCCTCCCAGGCCAGCAGCACCTGGGCCGCGGACCCGGCCAGCATGGTCATCGTCGATCCGACCGGGATCGAGTCCCGCAGTCCCACAGGGCGTTCCGCGGCCGCCACGCACAACCGGGCATCACCCTGGCGGCGGTAGAGCTGCGCCGATTCTCCGGTCAGGTCGCGCAGTCCCGAGAGCACCGGGCCGGCGGCGGCGATCAGCCGGTCCTCGCCCGCAGCAGCGGCGAGTTCGCCGAGCCGGCGGCCGAGCACGAAGCGTCCCTGCATGTCCCGGGAGACCAGGCGGTGGTGCTCCAGGGCGGTGGCCAGCCGGTGTGCGGTCGGGCGGGAAAGGCCTGTGGCAGAGACCAGATGGTTGAGCGTGGCCGGTCCGGCCTCGAGTGCCGCGAGCACCGCAGCGGCCTTGTCCAGCACGCCGACCCCACTGCCGCCGGTCCGCGGCGAGGTATCCATATTCCGATACTTCCGTCTCAATTGGTGAGACGCAAGCGCGCGGTGGTGGTGATTGGGGGCACTCTTGTCCCGAACAGGGCTGCGGGACCGGATCCCGCGGTGCAGGCCGGTATGAAGCGGCATCGTCGGCAAATGCCTTCATCGAGGAGGTTGCAGTGGGACGCACGTTGGCAGAGAAGGTGTGGGACGCGCACCTGGTGCGCCAGGGCAAGGACGGCGAACCCGATCTGCTCTACATCGACCTGCACCTGGTGCACGAGGTGACCAGCCCGCAGGCCTTCGACGGTCTTCGCCAGGCGGGGCGGCCGGTGCGCCGTCCGGACCTGACGATCGCCACCGAGGACCACAACGTGCCCACCCTCGACATCCTCGCGCCGATCGCCGACCCGGTCAGCCGGGTGCAGATCGAGACGCTGCGCACGAACTGCGAGGAGTTCGGCGTCCGGCTGCACGCACTCGGCGACATCGACCAGGGCATCGTGCATGTTGTCGGCCCACAGCTCGGCCTGACCCAGCCCGGTATGACCGTGGTCTGCGGCGACTCGCACACCTCCACGCACGGCGCGTTCGGTGCGCTGGCGTTCGGTATCGGCACCAGCGAGGTCGAGCACGTGCTGGCCACGCAGACCTTGCCGCTCAAGCCGTTCAAGACGATGGCAATCACCGTCAACGGTTCGCTGCCGGAGGGCTCGACGGCGAAGGACATCATCCTCGCGGTGATCGCGAAGATCGGTACCGGCGGCGGCCAGGGATACGTCCTGGAGTACCGCGGCGAGGCGATCCGGAACCTGTCGATGGAATCGCGGATGACCATCTGCAACATGTCGATCGAGGCCGGCGCCCGCGCCGGAATGATCGCTCCGGACCACATCACCTTCGACTACATCCAGGGCCGGCCGCACGCGCCGTCCGGTGCCGACTGGGACGCCGCGGTCACCGCCTGGTCGCAGCTGCACACCGACGAGGACGCCGTCTTCGACACCGAGGTGGTGCTCGAGGCGGCCGACCTGGAGCCGTTCGTCACCTGGGGAACCAATCCGGGACAAGGCCTTCCGCTCTCCGCGGCCGTTCCGGACCCGGCCTCGTTCGCCGACCCCAGCGACGCGGTCGCCGCCGAGCGGGCGCTGGAGTACATGGGCCTGACCGCCGGGACCCCGTTGCGCGAGATCGCCGTCGACACGGTCTTCATCGGATCCTGCACCAACGGCCGGATCGAGGACCTACGGGCCGCTGCAGCGGTGATGACCGGACGCAACAAGGCGACCGGGGTGCGGGTGCTCGTCGTCCCCGGCTCGGAACGGGTTCGGCGACAGGCAGAGTCGGAGGGCCTGGACAAGGTCTTCGTCGACTTCGGCGCCGAGTGGCGCAACGCCGGTTGCTCGATGTGCCTGGGCATGAACCCCGACCAGCTCGCTCCGGGGGAGCGGTCGGCCTCGACCTCCAACCGCAACTTCGAGGGACGGCAGGGCAAGGGCGGCCGCACCCACCTGGTCTCGCCGCTGGTCGCCGCGGCGACGGCGATCCGCGGAACCCTCTCCAGCCCGGCGGATCTCGCGCCCGCCGAGGCGTCCGTCGTCCAGCCTGCCTGAGCCAGTTCGCCTCAGCCCGAACGAGAACGGAGCCACCTGATGGACAAGTTCCTCAGTCACACCGGGATCGGCGTTCCGCTGCGCCGCTCCAACGTCGACACCGACCAGATCATCCCGGCCGTCTACCTGAAGCGGGTCACCCGGACCGGTTTCGAGGACGGGCTCTTCGCCGCCTGGCGTGCGCAGGACGACTTCATCCTCAACACCGAGCCCTACCGGCGCGGTTCGGTGCTGGTCGCCGGGCCCGACTTCGGCACCGGCTCCTCGCGTGAGCACGCCGTGTGGGCGCTGAAGGACTACGGCTTCCGTGCGGTCATCTCCTCCCGGTTCGCGGACATCTTCCGTGGCAACTCCGGCAAGCAGGGCCTGCTCACCGGTGTGGTGGAACAGGGTGACGTGGAACGGATCTGGGAGATTCTCGAGTCCGCCCCGGGCACCGAGATCACCGTCGACCTGGTCGATCGGCAGGTGCGGGTGCACGGCGCCGACGCCTCGTCCGAGCCGGTCCTGACCGTGCCCTTCGACGTCGACGACTACACCCGGTACCGGCTGATGGAGGGTCTGGACGACATCGGCCTGACGCTGCAGAACGCCGGGGCCATCGACGATTTCGAATCCGCCCGGCCGCACTGGATGCCGCAGACGTTGCCGGCGAAATGAGTCGGAGCCGGCGCGGCCGAGCGTCGGCTTTCCGGCAATTCGGACCCTGACAGGGGTTCAGTTCCACCCGCCGAACACCGAGAACCACACAGCGGCAACGGTGTTCGCGACGGTTCGGGGCAGTTCCGAGCACAGTTCAAGGACTCCGGTACCCGGCCGGGATTCCGCGGCGAAAAGGGGCCTGCAGGGCGGGTTCCGTTCCGACACAAGGAAATCTCCGGATCAACCATGTTGGACGGATGCCGACGTGGCGCAATACCGTCATGTCCGAAGTCGGGCACCCGCTCGACACTGTGCACCGGAGGAAACAGTGAACAAGGCAGAGCTCGTCGCGGCGTTGGAAGACCGCCTCGGCAGCAGGAAGGCTGCGGCCGACGCGATCGAGGCGATCGTCGACACCGTCACCCGGGCCGTGGCCCGCGGTGAGAAGGTTGCGATCTCGGGCTTCGGCTCGTTCGAGAAGACCGTCCGCGGTCCGCGCGTCGGTCGTAACCCTCGCACCGGTACTCCGGTGAAGATCCGGAAGACTTCGGTGCCGCGGTTCAAGCCGGGTACCGCGTTCAAGGAGTACGTCGCCAACCCCAGGACGCTGCCGAAGGTGAGCGCGGTCTCGGCCACCACGGCGGCCCGCAGCGCGGCTCGCGCCGCCACCACCGCGGCGAAGGCTCCGGCTCGTGCGACCAAGACGGTCGCCCGCGCCACCAAGGCACCGGCGAAGGCTCCCGCCACCCGCACCGCGGCCAAGGCTCCGGCCAAGACCGCTACTCGGGCAGCGACAAAGACCACCGCCACCGCCACGAAGGCGCCCGCTCGCGCCGCAGCCACCAAGGCTCCGGCCCGCGCGGCCGCGACCAAGGCGCCCGCCAAGACCGCGACCCGGGCAACGGCGGCCAAGACCGCCACCACCCGCGCCCCCAAGGAACCGGCC
>DAIOVT010000224.1:0-6681 GCA_036758885.1 Kineosporiaceae bacterium | reverse complement strand
TGGGGAGCCTTGCGGGCCTTCTTGAGACCGGCCTTCTTGCGCTCCTTGATCCGCGCGTCGCGGGTCAGGAAGCCGGCCTTCTTCAGGTTCGGCCGGTTCGCGTCCTGGTCGATGGCGTTCAGCGCCCGGGCGACACCCAGCCGCAGCGCACCGGCCTGGCCGGAGGAACCGCCGCCGTTGATCCGGGCGATGACGTCGAAGCGTCCCTCGAGCTCGGTCACCTTGAACGGGTCGTTGACCAGCTGCTGGTGCACCTTATTCGGGAAGTACTCCTCGAGGGTGCGGCCGTTGATCTTCCAGACACCCGAGCCCGGAACCAGCCGAACCCGCGCGATGGCCTCCTTGCGGCGCCCCGTCGCGGCCCCCGGAGCGGTGATGCTGGACCCACCGTCGCGGACGGTGACCGGGGTGGACGTGCTGTAGCTGCTGGGGGCGTCTGCGTCATCGATGGCGTCATCGGCGACGGTGGAGTCGGTGGACTCCGCGGTGGTCTCGCTCACGGTTCTCCTCGAATGACTTTCAGGCTCTACTGCGCGACTTGGGTGATCTCGAACGGCGCGGGCTTCTGCGCCTGGTGCGGGTGCTCGGGGCCGGCGTAGACCTTGAGCTTGCTCAGCTGCGCACGGCCGAGCGTGTTCTTGGGGAGCATGCCGCGAATGGCCTTCTCCACCGCACGCTGGGGGTTCTTCTCCATCAGGTCGCTGTACCGGACGGCGCTCAGACCGCCGGGGTAACCCGAGTGCCGGTAGGCGTGCTTCTGCTCGGACTTGTTGCCGGTCAGGGCCACCTTGTCGGCGTTGACGATGATGACGAAGTCACCGGTGTCGACGTGCGGGGCGAAGATCGGCTTGTGCTTGCCGCGCAGCAGGATGGCGGCCTGACTGGCCAGCCGGCCCAGAACGACGTCGGTGGCGTCGATGACGTGCCAGCGGCGCTCGACATCGGCTGGCTTGGGGGTGAACGTGCGCACGGTCGTAACCTTCGTCCTCGTCAGGAAGCTTTGTCGGCACTCCGGCGGCGGATCGTTTCACGGGCCGTGCAGGTGCAACTTTCACACCTGGGACGACCCCGAACCACACGGGTGCCACAACGACCTGGAAGATTACCGGTCGTGCATGACAGGGGTCAAAACAAGGGTCACCCCACGCCGACACCGGACCACGGCCGGCACCACACCGGGCAGCGCACCCGGCACGGTCTCGCCTGGGCCTTCCTCGGCGTCCTGTCGTTCTCCTTCTCGGTACCGCTGACCAAGGTCGCGGTGGCCGGGTTCGACCCCTTCCTGACCGCCACCGGGCGGGCCGCGATCGCCGGACTGCTCGCCGTCCTGGTGCTGCTCGTCACCCGGCCCCCGCTGCCGGAGCGCCGGTTCCTCACCCCGCTGCTGACCACGGCGGGCGGGGCGGTCTTCGGCTGGCCGATCCTGCTGGCCCTGGCCCTGCAGCGGACGACGTCCGCGCACGCCGCCGTGATCGCCGCCTTCATGCCGCTGACCACGGCGCTGATCGCCGTGCTGCGCACCCACGAACGGGTGAGCGCGCAGTTCTGGCTGGCGGCGGGCACCGGCACCGCGGCGCTGGTGGCCTTCGCACTCAGCCGCGGCGGCGGCACCGGCGGCGACCTGCGCGCCGATCTGCTGGTCGCCGGCGCCGTGCTGGCCTCGTCGTGGTGCTACGTCGAGGGTGCGAGCGTGTCGGCCTCGCTGCCGGGCTGGCAGGTGATCTCGTGGGTGGTGGTGCTCGCCCTGCCGGTCACCCTGCCCGCCTCGGCCGCGCTCTGGTTCACCGCCCAGCGCTCCTACTCGCCCACCCCGGCGGCCTGGACGGCGCTGGTCCTGCTCGGTGCCTTCTCGATGTACCTGGCCTTCTTCCCCTGGTACCACGGCCTGGTGCTGGCCGGCACGGCGCGCGGTGGCCAGGTGCAGCAGGTGCAGGCGCTGCTCACCCTGCTCTGGTCGGCCCTGCTGCTGCACGAGCGGGTCACCTGGGTCACGGTCGGCGCCGCCGTGGTCGTCGTCGGCTGCGTGCTCTGGGCCCTGCGCGCCCGCACCCCCTCGTGATCATGCAGAACTGCACGGTCACCGGCTTGGAGAATGCTTAAGAACCGGCCGATTCCAGGTTGGAGTTCGGTAAGAGACAGGCACATTCCGTTGGACTCGGGTAAGAGTTGCCCGTTCCAGCGCCCCGCCCCCCGGATCGAGCCTTCGCGGCGATTAGCGTCGGTGAGAAATCAGTATCGAGACCGGGGAACGGAATGCACATCAGCGACACTCCGGGGGACGTTTCCGATGCGGCGATTCCACAACTCTCGGTGATTCTGCCGTGCCGGGACGCAGCCGGCGTACTGACCACCCAGCTGCGCGCCCTGGCCGGCCAGCAGTGCCCGGTCGCCTGGGAACTTCTGCTGTGCGACAACGGGTCTCGGGACGGCACCCGGCAACTCGCGGCCGCCTGGCAGGATCGTCTGCCGCTGCGCGTCCTGGACGCCTCGGCGGCCACCGGGGCGGGCGCCACCCGCAACATCGGAATAGCGGCCGCATGCGGAGAATGGGTCGCCTTCTGCGACGCCGACGACGAGGTGGACGCCGATTGGCTGAGCGAACTGTGCCACGCCTTGCAGAGGGATTCGTTCATCGCCGGACGCTGTGACGGCCGCCGGCTGAACTCAGCCAGGACGTTGCGTTCGCGCCGTCCGTATCAGAATGAATACCTGCAGGAATGCGAGGGCGGACCCGGTCTTCCTTTCGCCAGTGCCTGCAATCTGGCCGCGCATCGCCGGGTGCTGCGCGAGGCGGGCGGCTTCGACCCGGCCCTGCGCCATCTCGAGGACACCGACCTGTGCTGGCGCGTCCAGCGCAACGGCCATGCGCTGGTCTTCGCGCCGCGGGTGCTGGTGCACGTGCGGCTGCGCTCGACCCTGCCGGCCATGTACCGGCAGGGCCGCGACTACGGCATCGGCCAGGCCGGTCTGGAGGCCCGGTACCCGCAGCCGCGCACGGCTGCGGCGACCCCAGGACGGCGCCACGCCCTGCTCGGCGCCCTGCGCCTGGCCCGCTACTTCGTCAGCAACCGGTCGAGCGCCGGCGAGCAGGCCTGGCAGCTGGGCTGGCATCTGGGTCACCGTTCGGCGGCCCGGCACGATCCCGGCACGGGGCCGGCCGCGCTGCCGGTCGCAGCCTCTCGGGGGGCAGGCTGAACCCGATCACCGCGCCACCGCCCGGCCGGTTGGCCGCGAACACCTGACCGTCGTGGTCGAGCGCGACGTCCTTGACGATCGCCAGGCCGAGGCCCGAGCCGGGCAGCGAGTGCGTCTGCACGGCCCGGTGGAACCGGTCAAAGATCAGTTCCAGGTCCTGCTCCGGAACCCCGGGACCACGATCGGCGACCGCCACCCGCAGCCCCTCGCGCAGGTTCCCGCTGAGCCTGATCTCGATCGGTGCCGCACCCGCCCGGCCCTGCGCACCGGCACCGCCGGCGGGGAGCAGCTTGACCGGGTTGCCGACCAGGTTGGTCAGCGCTCGTTCGAGGGCGCCGGGCCGGCCCCGGACGACGGTGGGCGTGCCCAGAGGGATCTCGACGGCGATCTCGACGGTCGCCTCGAGGGTGATCGGCTGCGCCGTCCGCCGCGAGGCCCGCTCGGCCACCCGTTCGGCGAGCTCGGCCAGGTCGACGTCCGAGATCCCTTCGGCCGCATG
This sequence comes from Kineosporiaceae bacterium, assembly GCA_036758885.1. Lineage (GTDB taxonomy): Bacteria > Actinomycetota > Actinomycetes > Actinomycetales > Kineosporiaceae > DAIOVT01. The sequence continues at coordinate 2,987 of DAIOVT010000224.1, read as the reverse complement.
ACGATCGGTGGCCAGCTCGACGAGCTCGTCGACCAGCGCACTGAGCCCCCCGGTCTCGGCGGCCAGGTCCTCGAGCACCGCACGCCGTTCTTGCGGGGTGAGCCGATCGGCCCGGTGCAGCAGCGCGACGTTGGTGCGGATGCTGGTCAGCGGGGTGCGCAGCTCGTGACCGGCGTCCTCGGCCAGCCGCTGTTGTTGTTCGCGCGAGCGCGCCAGCCGTTCCAGCATGCCGTCGAACGCCGAGCCGAGCCGGCCCACCTCGTCGTCCCCATGCACCGGTACCGGCCGGTCGGGCCGTCCGGTGACACCGATCTGCTCCACCGCCTCGGTGAGCCGCACCAGGCGCCGGGTGAGCAGCCGGGCGAGCAGCGCCCCACACCCGGCCGCGACCACCGCGACGACCGCCCCGGCGAGCAACGTGGTCCAGGTCATCAGGTCGAGCACCCGGTCGCGTTCCTGCAGCGAGTACGCCACCTGGACCGCTCCGGAGCCGTGGCCGCGGGACTGCGTCGACATCAGGTGGTCGACGCCGTCGACCCGCACCTCACGCACGATCGTCACCCGGGCCGCCGCCCGGGCCACGCCGATCTCGGCCGGCCCCACCGGCAACGTCGCCGGCCGGCCGGCGACCCCGGCGGCCGGCCCCGCGGCCGACAGCGTCTGGGCCCGCATCGGCCCCGAGCCCGACTCGTCGACCAGGTCGTCGGGCGTCACCCCGGCCTGCATCGCCCGCACGCCCTCGTCGAGCTCGGTGCGCAGCTGCGCGGCCAGGCTGCGGGCCATGACGACGTAGGCCAGCCCCCCGGTCGCCGCCGCGGCGGCGATCGCCAGCGCGGTGAACATCAGCGAGAGCCGCCGGGCCAGGGTCACGGCAACTCGGCCATGTAGCCGACACCCCGAACCGTCTTGATGATGTCGCGGGCACCGACCGCCGCCAGCTTGCGGCGCAGGTAGCTGACGTACACGGCGAGGTTCTTCGACTCCGGCCCGAAGTCGTACCCCCAGATCCGGTCGTAGATGGTGGCGTGCTCGAGCGCCACCCCGGCGTGTCGGGCGAGCAGCTCGAGCAGTGCGAACTCGGTCTTGGTCAGGTACATCTCCCGGCCGTCGTAGCTGGCCCGCCGCCCCGGGACGTCGAGCCGCAGCGCCCCCACCTGGATCGGCTCGGGCACCGCATCGACGCTGTCCGCCACCGGCATGCCGGCCCGGCGCAGCAACGCCCGCAGCCGGGCCAGCAGTTCGTCGAGGTCGAAGGGTTTGGCCAGGTAGTCGTCGGCACCGGCGTCCAGCCCGGCGACCCGGTCGGGGGTCTGCACCCGCGCCGTGAGCAGCAGGATCGGCGTCGAAGTCCCTTGCGCCCGAAGCACTTTGCAGACGGCGAGACCGTCGACGCCAGGCATCATCACGTCCAGCACGATGACGTCGAACGATTCCTTGCCGGCCATCGCGATCGCCTGCACCCCGTCGGCGACCGCCGTCACGGCATACCCGCTGAGCGTCAGCGCACGACGAAGTGCGTCCCTGATCGCCCGGTCGTCGTCCGCGAGCAGCACCCGTGCCGGCACCTGGCCATCGTGCCCCCGTGCAGGGCACGCAGTCACACCAGCGTTTTCAGAGATCTCACAGGTTCGGGCGGGCAGGCGCCGTCCACCCGGCGGCCAGCGCCGCGACCGACTGCCCCCAGACCCGCTTGGCGACCCGCGGCCCGCCCAGCCCGCCGCGTAGCTCGACCGCGGCCAGGCCCTCGGTCAGCGAGTGCACGGCCAGGGCCGCCTCGTGCACCCTCCCGGCGGGGGTGCCGGCCGGCAGCACCCGGGCGACCAGTTGCTGCATACGGGCGAACGCCACGTCACCGGCCGCGACCACCTCGGCGCCGAGGCCGGGCAGCACGTCGCGGAAGACCAGCCGGAACACCGGTTCATGAGCCAGCATCACCGCCCGGAAACCCTGCACCGAGGCGTTCACCAGGTCGGCGACCGGATCGTCGGAGCGGGGCACCGCGTCGATGGCGGCCACCAGCTGGTCGAACAACTGCATGGCCAGGGCGTCGAGCAGACCGGCCCGGGAACCGAACACCGAGTAGACGGCGCGGGTGGTGGTGCCGGCGGCATCGGCGATCGCCCTGACCGACAACCCCTCCGGCCCGGTGCCGGCGAGCAGGTGCTCGGCGGCGGAGAGCAGTTCACGCCGGGTCTGCTCGTCATGTTCTCGCGGTCGGCCCACGTTGACAGCATAGCGGTACACAGTTACGTTACGTTGTAACGTAACGTCGTTGCATAAGCACGGCGCAGCATCCGAGGGGTAGCCATGAACACCTTCCGCACCATTTCACTGATCGGCGCCACGATGACCACCGGGCTGTGCGCCGGCGTCTTCCTGCTCTACGCGCACACGATCATGCCCGGGCTGGCCACCTTCGACGACCTCACCTTCGACACCTCGTTCGCCGCCATCGACCGCGCGATCATCAACCCGGTGTTCATGGCGAGCGCCTTCCTGGGCGCGCTGGTGCTCACCGCCGCGGCGACGGTCGCACACCGCGGCGGTGCGGCGTTCGCCGTCACCGCGCTCGCCCTGGCCCTCTACCTGGCCACCGTGGCGATCACGGTCGCCGTCCAGTTGCCGCTCAACGATGCGATCAAGCAGGCCGTGGCGGCGGGCGGCTTCGACCCGGCAGCGGTGCGCGAGGCCTTCGACGCGAGCCGCTGGCAGAACTGGAACCAGTTGCGGGTGCTCACCTCGGTCGGCGCCTTCGGCTGCCTGTGCTGGGCACTGGTGCAGCACGGCCGCAGCAGCTGAGCCGGCGGTCAGCGGGCGCGCTGCACCCGGGCCTCGTCCCAGACCGGTTCGTCACTGACGTACACCGCACCGTCGGCCCCGAAGACCAGGTAGTAGTCGAACTGCTCGGCGAACCAGCGATCGTGGGTGACCGCCAGCACCGTGCCCTCGAAGGCGGCCAACGCGTTCTCCAGGGCCTCGGCCGAGTG